>JADFGH010000181.1 GCA_022567775.1 Pseudomonadota bacterium
TTTCACATTACGCATCAAGGGTGGGCGACAGCCGATCCCGTGTGCAGCGCCAACGACAATGACATCGCCGACGACGAGCGGCGGTGCATTCAGACCAATGTCGAGATCCCGGTCTGCTGCGAGCCGCAGACCTTCAGTCAGGTCGACCCAGCCGCCCGCGCCGAATTCCGGATCGGGCAGTCCGGTCGCTGCATTCAACGATACAAGGTTATAGCCGGGCGTAACCGTGATGACACGGCGGCGGCCATCGTCGCCTTCCCAGTAGGCAACACCCATGCCGGAGCTCTTGCGCGCCGCCTTCTCATATCGCTCACCCTCGTCCGGGCGCCACATCCAGAGTGTCTGGCCGGTCTCTGCATCCAGCGAAACAATATTGCGCGTGGTACCCGCGCCCAGAAACAGCCGGCCGTGGTGCATGATCGGCATGGACCTGCTGCGAATCTCGGGCGTCGGGCCATAATTTCCCGCTTGCCACCGCCACACAAGCTCAAGTTCCTGAGCATTGTCCGCATTGATCTGATCGAGTGGCGCATAACGATTCGCGTTTAGTTCGCCGTGTATATTGCGCCATGGAATTTCCTCACCTTCGCCGGCTGCTGCGTCGGCTTTCAGGATCAGCGTGCCAAGTGACGCTATTGTCAGGTCCCCGGCCGGGCGCTTTATGCCCGCGATATCGAGCATGTACGCAAGGACCTCAAGATAGTCCGCGTCGGACAGGGACCCTGGCGCCGCGGCGGGCATGGTCTGCCGGGTGCGCTCGAATAACTGGCTCGCCGTGTGGCCTGACCAGTCGTTGCGAACGCGCCGTTCGATTTCGACGGTGGCATGACAGCGCGCGCAATGCACGCCAAACAAAGCCTCGCCGGTCTGCTGGGCAGGCAGACACACAGGAAACAACAAGGTTGGCAGGACCAACAACACCACACGTAGATTCAACGCCTGACTCCGGCTTGTTCTTGTTTCACCGTAACTTATTACATTTTCGTGTGCATTGCCCGGGCAGGTTACGGCTGCCGTTACAGATCCGGCATCCTGCCGCAATCGGCTGCTGGCTAGGGTATGATTCTGCCTCTCAAAAAAAACCACAAATTATCTTCAGGGGGAGATCATGAAGCGTTTCTCCGCATTCATTGCGTTTGTATTGCTGACCACTACCCTTCCGGCGATTGCCCAGGACGAGGCCATAGCGGTCGAGGGCCCGCCGCCTCAATTGAGCGGCCTGCAGGCCGAAGTGGCGCAGAGCGTTGGTGACCGGCAGAAACTGACACAGGAAATCATCGACAGCCTGTTTTCGTTCTCGGAACTTGCCTTCCAGGAATTCGAAACCCAGCGCTATCTGACCGAAATCCTGGAAGACAACGGTTTCACGATCGAGCGCGGCGTATCCGGAATCCCGAGTTCGTGGTGGGCCACCTGGGGCAGCGGCAAACCTGTCATCGCGCTTGGCTCCGACGTCGACGGCATCCCGAAGTCATCACAGCTGCCGGGCGTTACCTATCGCCAGCCCATGGTCGAGGGGGCGCCGGGACACGGCGAAGGCCACAACTCGGGACAAGCCGTGAACATCACCGCTGCGCTGGCCGTCAAGGAAATCATGGAGCGTGAAAACCTGTCAGGCACGATCGTCCTGTGGCCCGGCATCGCCGAGGAACTGGTGGCGACCAAAGCCTGGTTTGCACGCGACGGGCGTTACGAGGATGTCGACGCGGTCCTGTTCACCCATGTGGACGACGAGATGAATGTGAGCTGGGGCCAGGCAACCGGCACCGGACTGATATCGGTTGAATACACGTTTCACGGTGTCGCAGCGCATGGCGCCGGCGATCCGTGGAAAGGCAAAAGCGCACTCGACGCTGTTGAACTAATGAACATCGCGTGGAATTTCCGGCGCGAACATTTGCATCCCCTGCAACGATCGCACTACGTGATCGTTGACGGCGGAGACCAGCCGAACGTTGTCCCATCCGAAGCGACCGTATGGTATTTCATTCGCGAGATGACGGCCGACAAAATTCGCGAGAATTTTGCGAAACTGCAGCGCACCGCCGAGGGCGCAGCAATGATGACCGACACCACGATGTCGCGGCGTATCGTTGGTGCGGCTTATCCACGGCACTTCAACAAACCGATCGCACTGGCTATGTACGACAACATGCGCGCAGTCGGGATGCCGGAATGGTCGGAAGACGACCAGGCCTTCGCCCGCGCGTTCCAGGAATTCATGGAAGCGGAAGAGGTTACCGGCCTGCGGACCGAACTCGAACCGATCAACGAACCGCTCGAGATTCCGGAATCGGGCGGATCGGACGATATTGGCGATGTTTCGTGGAACGTGCCCACAGTGACGATGCGATTTCCATCAAACATCGAGGGCAGGACCGGCCATCACTGGTCGAGCGCGATGGCGATGGCGACACCGGTTGCACACAAAGGTGCGACAGCAGGTGCAAAAGTGCTTGCGGCAACGATGCTCGATCTGATCCAGGATGAATCGCTGGTGGATGACGCCTGGAAGTATTTCCGTGAGGAACAGTCACCTAATGAGACCTATGTGCCGTTCATCAGCGACGATGATGAACCGGCGATCGAAAAAAACATCCGGATCATGTCCGAGTACAAGGGACGGTTGCAGGAGTTCTACTACGACCCATCAAAATACGATACCTATCTTGAGCAACTCGGCATCGACTATCCGCAACTGACAGACCCGGCTGCAGAATAATATTTCACCCAGGGGATAAACGTGCACTTAATCAATCGCTTTTCAGTCACGACCATTCTGGCGGCATTAACGTTCGCCGCCAACGCCGCCGCTCCCATCAAAGTCGACGTAATCAAGAATCCCTATGGCGGTTCGCGCAATATGCCGGAGTTGTCCACCAACCCCGACTACATCCATGCAGCTGGCCTTGAACGGCTGATCGGGGAATGGGGCGGCGAACTGATCCGGCCGGTGCAGGATATTCGCCTTAGCGCCGAGCAGGAACGAGCCTACGGCGATTGGAACCGCATGGCGCTGGCCAACTCCAATTTCGCGGAAGTCGTGCGCGAAGGTCTGCAGGACAATCTCATCACGGTTGGGCTCGAGGCCAACTGTAACGACCTGCTCGGCATGCTCGCAGGGCTCAAGTACGATTCCGACGGCAATGCGCGGCGAGTCGGCCTGGTTTTCTACGATTCCCACGGCGACTTCAACGTTCCTGAAACAACCTTGTCAGGTATGCTCGGCGGCATGCCGGTCGCCGTTGCCGCGGGTCATGCTTTGCATAATCTGCGCCAGACAACCGGGTTGGCAGAACCGCTGCCGATGAGTGACATCATGTGGGGTGGCGTGCGTGATCTGGATCCGCTGGAAGCCGATCGGTTTCGAGAATACGAAGTCCGCCAGGTTTCGGTCCAGGATATCCGCGAGATTTCCGACAACTTCAGGAAGCAATTCAATGCGCTCGCAGACGAGGTTGACGTCGTTTACGTGCACGTCGACATGGATGTACTGGAACCCGACGAGGTGCCGGGCCATCCCCTGACTGTGGCGGACGGTCCCAGCAGCAAGGATCTTGCCGCGGCAATCTCTTTGATGTTCGAGAATCCGAAAACCGTCGCACTGGGAATCGCATCAACCCCTTCATTCAATCGCGATCCCCACGGTATCAGCAGGCAGGCGGCGTTAAACCTGATCGAAGGTGCGATCAGGGGCGCACAAGCGCGGTAACCGGGGATCATGAATGGATATTTCAAGACACTGCTTGATTACCTGCTTGGGGGAAGCAATTTGCAGCTTGAAGTCAGCCGCTAAACTACTCCAGGTATTGAATCAACGCCTGGTTTTCGGGAAGGTCGAGGAAAGTATCCCATTCGAGGAAAATCCCGGTGGGGTCGTAGCCGACAAACACCCTGACGAGCCCGCTTTCGTCGATCACCTCGGGGGTTCGCAATTCGAAACCCGGCCACGCTGACGCGCGATCGAACCAGGCGTCGACATCGCTGGTAAGAAACGAAAGGGTCACGCCATTTTCTCCCGGCGAGGAAAGTTCCTGCTCGCCGTATTCTTCAAGCGCAACGAAGCCACTGCCGGCCAATTGATAAATCGGCACGCCGTCCATCAAGCCTGCTGGTGTGACCTCAAACAATCCCTCGAAAAAGGGACGAACGCTTTCGACGTCGGCGTAGTAAACAGAAAAGGCCGTCGCGCGAATACTCATGTCACCCGCCTCCCCCGCGTACTTAACACCGGGGTGACGTTAGCAAAGGATTCAACAAACGAACTGTGGTTGGGATGCGGGTTGTAACGGGCAAATCTCAGTCGGTAGCCCTCGGTATCGAGTACTACGAAACTGTCTGCCAGCATGTCCTCACCGCCGGCCACGTCATACTCGATCTGCGCGTCCTGCTGCAAAAAATAGGCATGCCAGCGGTTTAGCTGGTCTGTCACCAGGTGCAGGGTAACGAGCTTCGGTTCGTCGGCTGAGTGCATGCCCTCGTCCGCCTTTACCACGGTCAGGTAAGACGATTCGGCCAGCCGCAGAATTTTTGCGAAACCATAGTCAACCACCGTTTCGAGGCCAAGCGTATCCTGATAATACTTCCAGGCAGCTTCGACATCGTGGTAATAGTAGAATGCGTTGGTTGCGATGATGTCCGGCCTGTCGTTTCCCAACACTGCTGTCGCCTCTTGATCAGTTTGCTCGCCTGTGCAGGCAGCGCCGAAGACCAGCATGCTGCAAAGAGCAATGCGTATATATCGACTGATAATTTTCACTTTATTCATCCCGCAAACGTTTTGACACAATAATATGCCCGTGCCGGGCCTCGATCGCCCGGTGGGCCGGGCTCCTACGATTTCAAACCCCATATTGTGTGAACAACGAGGCTTTTCCCGTTAACACACGACGATTCGAGGTAGTCAATAATCAGCGTTGAGTCGACGAGCATTTGTCCATCATCGCAGACCAGCGTCGGCACTTTCACGAGCGGATTGACCTTGCGAAATTCGTCGTAGCCTTTAAATATCGACAGTGGATTGTGCGTACGCTATGCTGGGAAACTGTGCTGTAACGGCAACGCGCCTGACGAATGGCGAATCCAGCATGCCACTCAGCTCCATTACGAATACTCCAGTGCTTGCGCGTCGCACTCCGGAAAAAACGCCGCCGGACTCGGCGACAGGCCCAACCAGTATTCCTGCTGGCTCGTGCAGGTGACGCCCGGAAAATCAGCGCCGCGATTCAGCAAGTCAAGGATTACCTGGAAATGCAGGTGTGGCGGCCAGTTGCCATTCTGCGGTGGCGAGCCGACTGTCGCAATTTGTTGACCCGCGTTGACGAATTGCCCGGCTTGCAGGTTGTCGAGAGCTTCCGTGCCGAGGTGACCGTACAGCGTGAAAAACTCCTCGCCGCCGCTTCCT
>JADFGH010000182.1 GCA_022567775.1 Pseudomonadota bacterium
CGTGACGCGGCATGAATGTCCAGGGACGATGGCAACACCGGCACCAGAATACTGGTCGCGTCGCGTGTCACTTCACGCAAATCGTCGTGATGCATTCCGGCGGGCGAATCGACAATAAGGTCAATCGTGTCATTCGGTATGCGCAACTGCCAGCTGCGAGTCGCGTGCATGGATTTTTTGAACGCTGCGATTCCGTGAATCGGTGGAAGGTTGCCGGGGCGCCGATCAAGCCACGCCATCGTTGAACCTTGTGGATCGAAATCCATTAGTGCCGGGATGCTGGTGCGGGCCGCATAACAGGTTGCGATATTTGTAGCGATAGTTGACTTGCCACAACCCCCTTTCGGGTTGAGGACAACAATCTTGTTCAAGCTGTCTCGTGTGGGCGTAATCAGCATAGTCCTGATCAATGTCTCGCAAACGGGCCCAAACTTCTTTGCGGTGGATCACATAATAACAGAGCCGCACCTACATTGGGCGACGAGTTCCTAGAACATTTCGCTCGGTCCGGGCGTCTCATCAGAGGGCTTGTCGCGGCTCTTGATGTAGTCGCCCGTGATCATCTTGTCGTAACCCATGCCGGGGCCGACCATCGGATAGACACCGGCGTCGGGATCAATGATGACCTCGAGAAAGGCGGGTCCATCAAATTCCATGAATGCCTTTATGTCTTCGGGCAAGTCTTCGTTGCGGTCCAGTTTTCTGGCGAACTTGAAGCCATCGGCCTCGGCGGCCTTGACGAAATTCTTGCTGCGCAGTGACTTGTCACTCGCCGACATGCGGCTGTCGTAGTACAGCTTTTGCCACTGCCGGACCATGCCGTCGCCGAAATTATTGAGGACAATTATCTTCACCGGCAGCTCGTAGGTGGTCGCCGTCTCGAGTTCGCCGATATTCATACGCATGCTGCCGTCGCCATCGATGTCGATGACGAGCCGGTCCCGCTGCGCAAACTGTGCGCCAATTGCAGCGGGCAGGCCGAAGCCCATCGTGCCCATGCTGCCGGACGTCAGCCAAAGGCGCGGTTCCTTGAAATCAAAGTATTGTGCAGCCCACATCTGGTGCTGGCCGACACCGGTAGATATGATGGCTTTGCCGCCGGTGTGCCGATTGATTTCCTCGATGACGGCCTGGGGCTGGATCAGTTCGCTGTCGCGGTCGAAATTCAGACAATGCTTTTTCTTGAGTGCGGCAATCTCGTCGTGCCAGGTAGAAAAATCTTTCTGGAACCCGATACGTTGGCCGTAGGCGAGCATATCATCAAGGTCTTGCCGCATTACGCCAATGTGATGCCAGTTGACGCTTTTGACCTTCCCGATTTCTGATACATCGACATCGAAGTGAGCGATGTTTTTTGCTTTAGGTGCGAACCTGGGCGGATCGCCGGCAACCCGGTCGTCAAACCTGGCGCCGATAGCAATCAGGAAATCACAATCTTCGACGGCATAATTTGCGAAAGCCATGCCGTGCATGCCGAGCATATGCAGTGAGAGCGGGTGTGTCGTGTCGCTGGCGCCCAGCCCCATCAATGTCGTCGTTACCGGAATTCCATAGGCGTTGGCAAGATGGCGCATTGCCTTGGTGGCGTTGCCGTTGATGACACCACCGCCGGCATAAATCAGCGGTCTTTCCGATTCGGCGAGCATCTTGTAAAAGCGTTCGCAGGCATCGTCGCTGAGCCTGTTGTCGATGACTGCCTGCAACCGGCTGCGATAGCCGGTCAGTGGCAGCGAACCACCACCGGTAAATTTGCCTTCCCAGTTCTGCACGTCCTTTGGTATATCGATGACCACCGGACCCGGCCGGCCGGTGCGGGCGATTTCGAATGCGGTACGTAGTGTGGCCTCCAGCCGGCTCGCATCCGTGACCAGGAACACGTGCTTGGCGATAGCCCCCATGATTGCCGCAACCGGCGCTTCCTGGAACGCGTCCGTGCCGATTGCGTGAGTTGGCACTTGCCCGCAAATAACGACGATCGGTACCGAATCGGCCATGCAGTCGCGCACTGGCGTAACGGTGTTGGTTGCGCCCGGCCCCGAGGTCACCATGACTACCCCGACTTTGCCGCTGGCGCGGGCGTAACCTGCTGCCATGAATCCGGCACCCTGTTCGTTAGCGGGCACTATCAGGGGAATGGGCGATGAGCCGTCGGCCTGCCGGTGCAGGTCGTTGTAACGAAAGACAGCGTCGTATGTGGGCAGGATGGCACCACCGCTGTAGCCAAAAATAGTGTCCACGCCCTCGTCCGCCAGTACCTGAACGACCATATCGGCGCCGCTCATTTGTGTACCAGCCAGCGGGTGTTCCTGATGTTGCTTTGCAACCTTGGGCGTAGCCATGATGTGTTTCAAAAAGTCACATAAGTGCCGGATTTTCGGCGAGTGTTTACTAAATTTTATTGCATTGCAATACTCCGGTGAGTACGCGACCATCCGCCGGGTGCTCCAGGTGCATTAGTTACATACGAATTTATATTTTATCGGGATTGAGCTGGCAATGAGACACGTAATTTCGGTGCTCTTACAGAACGAGGTGGGTGCCCTGACCCGCATGACCGGGCTGTTCTCCAGCCGCGGCTATAACATCGATTCGCTCAACGTCGCGCCGACCGATGAGCCGACGGTATCGCGGGTTACGATTGTCATATCCGGCTCGGACTCGGCAATTGCGCAAGTGAATACGCAGCTCGCCAAACTCGTAGATGTCGTGAATATTCACGATATGACGCTCGGAGACCATTTCGAGCGCGAACTGGTCATCGTCAAGCTGAAGCTCGCGACCGGTGGCTACGCGAAAGTGTTGACGCTTGCCAGGAAATTCGGCGCGGAAGTCCTTGATGATTCGCAAGTCAGTTGCACCGTGCAACTGACCGGCAGACTCGCCGAAATAGATGAGTTCATTGCGTCCGCGGCGTCGATTGGAGAAGTCTCAGCCGTCGCGCGTAGCGGCAGCGTGGCAGTGTCGAAAGGCGAGGTTACTTTGTCATCCTATGTTCGACATCATCGTTTGACCGGTTAGCATTTTGGGGACAGTTTACTTAATTCGTAAATCACTGGATCCGTTTGCCGATGGCTGAACTCGAGCAATTAAGTAAACTGTCCCCAAGCGGTCAGACCAGGCCCTGATGTCGCACGCCGGATCTGATTACGACGTCGTCGTGGTTGGCGGTGGCATCAACGGTGCCGGCATCGCGCGGGATGCAGCGCTGCGGGGCTTAAGCGTGCTCCTGCTCGAGAAAAATGACTTTGGCAGCGGAACCTCGAGCTGGTCGAGCCGCCTGATTCACGGTGGCCTGAGATATCTCGAGCACGCCGAGATACCATTGGTTTTCGAATCACTTCATGAGCGCCGCCGGCTGCGGCAGCTTGCGCCGCATCTTGTCAAACGGCTACGACTGGTTATTCCGATCTACGAGCAAAGCCGGCGCAGCAAACTGCTTATTCGCCTTGGCATGATCGCATACGACCTGTTATCGATCGGCAAAAATGTTCCACGCCACAGGATGCTGAGCAGGGGTGAACTCATCGAGGCGGAACCCGGAATCAACAGGGAAGGGCTTAAGGGTGCCGCCCAATACTTCGACGCGCAAGTCACCTTTGCCGAGAGACTGGTGCTCGAAAACATTATCGGGGCAGCGGAAGCTGGCGCCGACGTCCGCAATTACTGTCCCGCCATCGGTATCAATGTCAGCCAGGGTGTCGTGCATAGCATTCACTACTTAGAGTACGGAAGCGCTCAGGAAACGGAAGTCACGACCAGGCTGGTAATCAATGCCGCCGGACCATGGGTCGACCGGGTTCTCGCGACAGTCAACCGGGAAATTCCCCGCTTCATGGGCGGCACCAAAGGCAGCCACATCATTGTTGGCCGTTTCGAGGGTGCGCCCGGGAGTGCGTTCTATATCGAAGCAGCGGCAGACGGCAGGCCGTTTTTCATTATTCCCTGGAATAAGCAGTACCTGATCGGCACGACCGACATCCGCTATCACGGAGATCCTGCAGATGTCGCAGCGAGTGAAGAGGAGATTCGCTATTTGCTCGACGAGACCAATCGGGTTTTTCCCGAAGCAGATTTGACTTTCGAGGACATACACTTTGCCTATGCGGGTGTGCGGCCATTGCCACTCCGCGACAAGGGACCGGAGTCGGCGATTACCCGCAAGCACATCATAAAGAGGCACCGCCGCGTGGCAAAGGGCCTTGTCTCCATTATTGGCGGCAAACTGACGACTTATCGAAACCTGGCGGAACACGTCGTCGATCTTGCAGTACGCTGGCTAAAGAGCGACACGGGCGCTTGCGAGACACGCACGATGCCGTTGCCTGGCGCGACCGGTATCGAAGCGGCCCGGGAACATTTATGCGAATTGAATTACTTGTCGCAAAATGGGGTCGAACGCCTGCTGAGAATCTACGGTGGCCGTGCCAGCCAGATCGCCGCGCTGACCGCTGAGGAGCCTCACCTGGCACACACGGTGGATGACGAAGGATCAGTCCTTGCAGCAGAGGTGGTGTTCGCGCTGCGTCACGAATTCGCAGTAAATCTCACAGATATCGTTCATCGCCGTCTCATGACCGGGCTATCGGCTGACCAGGGTCTGGGCATTAGCGAAGAAATTGCAGCGATCGCCGCACGCGAGTCGAACTGGAGCAAATCAGAGAAGGAACAGCAGCTGGCTGAATTGGGGAAATATAATGCGCGTCTGCGTGTCAATCCGCCGGCGTCTGCATAAGCAGCGGCTCTGCCTGCCGCCAGGTAGGAGCGGCCTCTGGCCGCGATTCCTTCGCCGATTATTTTCGACCGTCGATGACGAGCTGGGGTCCGCTGCGGCCAAATACATGCTTGGTGAATATCCCGTAAACATGGCCGCAGGTATCACAGTGAGCCACGTAATACCACGGCGCATTCTGCCGCGATTGTTCCTTACTCGGTGTCGATACGATTTTTTCGATGCCGGATTCACCACAATCGGGACATTTTGGATCTGCCATGAAAAACTCACCTGAGATTGATTGCCAGTTAACACGTTGTTGACGAGAATAACCCGATCACTTCGGATTATCATCCCTGTCAGCTTTGATTCGACTGACTAGCAAGGGTTGCAAATGAAAATCACTTTTTTCCGGGCAATGCCCGTAATCATTTCGCTGTCAATCGCGATGCAGGTCAAGGCTCAACCTACCGAGCCGGAAATAAACAACGTGAGGCTGCGCATCGGATTGGCGCTGGGCGGCGGCGGTGCTCGTGGTGCCGCGCATATAGGTGTGCTCAAAGAGCTGGAGCGTCTGCGCATCCCGATCGATGCAATTGCGGGCACCAGCATGGGCGCCGTTGTTGGCGGTCTTTATGCGTCGGGCAAAACCCCCGACGAATTCCAGCAACTGAGAGAG
>JADFGH010000183.1 GCA_022567775.1 Pseudomonadota bacterium
TCCTTCACCTTTGTTAGCAACAGCATCGCCCGCCGGGGCGAGCTCCTTCGATTGGGCTGTTGAAAAATCCACGGATGAATTTTGAATATCAAATCATCGCTCGCTGGAGCGAGCTCCTACGATTTTCCCGAGAATCGTTAGCAGATTCGTAGGAGCCCGCCCCAGCGGGCGATCACCAAACCATGGCTGCCAATCTAATGTCATTTTCCCGCTGATCTTGAATTTGCGAGATGGTCCTATGCCATGGCAGCCATTAGCGCGCAGTATCAGCCCTGCATTTCGCGAATACACTGCGCCAGCAATTCCGCCGAACCGAGGATCGTGACGCGCTCGAGACATGCTTCACCAAGCCCGAGATTGCCGATCGCGACGCTGTCGGACACCACGATTTCGTCGATCCCCGGATGCTCAAAAATTGCCGGCGCACCATGCTCGAACAATCCGTGGGTCGCACCGACCCTCACACTCTGCGCCCCCGCCTCCCTGCAGGCGCTCGCCGCGCGACACAGGGTCGAACCACCGCCGATCATGTCGTCAAGAATCAGCACGTGTTTGCCGACCTCGCCGATCAGGCCCGAACCGCTGACGACGCCTTCGCTGCGCCTCTTGTCCATGACGGCAAAGTGCTTGACGCTGCGCGAGCGCTCTGCATACGCCTCCAGGAACTGCCTGCTCACTTTGATGCCGCCCAGGTCCGGTGACACGATGGTATCGACGTCTTCAGGCGCCGTGCGCGCAAAATATTCCGCGAACAAATCAATGGTCGTCACGTTAACCGACGGGCAGGAGAAACTGTTCTCGAACGCCGCTTGATTGTGAACGTCCATGGTAACGACCCTGTCAACGCCCACACTTTCCAGGATAGCCGCGACATATCGGCTAGTGACCGGATCATTTGCCTTGGTCCGGCGGTCCTTCCTCGAGTAGGCGAAGTACGGCATCACCGCCGTTACCTGCTGCGCACCCGCATCTTTCAACGCACCAATAAAAAACAGCAGGCGGCATATCTTGTCATTGACTGAATAACTGCGATCACCGTGCAACGACGACAGGACATAGACAGCTTCGCCCCAGACGTCAACCAACGGCCGGCATTTGTGCTCGCCGCAGGCAAACTCGCGTTCCTCATGCGGGCTCAGGCGGCAGCCCAGTGCACTGGCCACGCCTGACCCCAGAGCCGAACTCGAGTTGAGAGCGAACAGCAGCATAGCGGCGATGCTAGACTCGTGGGCAAGATACTGCACTAAGGATTACTACGGACGCGCCGGCATGCCGGCGTTCATCGCAGGTAAGCATATCTACTACTTCAACTCCGGCGACAGGTGGCGCATAAATAGAGCGTCAGTGCCAAGCACTCAAGGTCTTGTTATAGACTCGAGAACGAAAAGGAGCATGCCATGCGAGCCATCGACATGAGCCCGCCGATATTAGCGACCATCGACGAATCCACGCCGCTGATTGAGGCGGCCAAAATGATGCGTGAAAAAGGCGTTGGCGATTTGCTGATTGCCCGCATGAGCGACCGGGCGGCGCGACCCGTTGGCCTGATCACGGATCGCGACATTGTCGTGCATGCCATTGCCTGCGATCTGAAACCCGACGAACTGACGGTCGGCGACCTGTGCACGCGGGACCCGGTTACGGTCGACGTCGATGCCGACCTGGCCCAGATCACCGCGGCAATGAGCAAACATGGCGTCCGGCGTGTACTGGTCACCCGGGATTCCGAGATCGCGGGCGTCGTCACCCTGGACGACGTCATCGACGCAATGGCGCAAATAATGAACAATCTCAGCGACATGCTGACACGCCAGCTCGACTACGAACTGGCACACATGGTGTCGCAGGATAATGCCGCCTGAGGCAGGCCACCAATAGCCGGAACAAACATGCAGAAGCCACTGGAAATCACCTTTCGCCACATGGATCCTTCACCGGCGCTGGAGGCCGCCGTACGTGAGCGTGCACGGAGTTGCGTTTTGTCGAGGAAGCCGGAGAGCAGGGTCCGCAGGCAAGCACCTTATTTGTCATAGGCAAGCATCATCCGGTCCCGTGAGGTGACGCTGCCCGACCCCCGGATTGCCGCTGCGCTCGCAAAGACGAAAATAAGCAACTACGATCAGCGCTCGCCATTTAATTCTCCGGGGCGACATTGCGCGATTACTTCGATGAACTAATCCGGCAGCTCGCGGCATACGGCATCGCGATCGATGAGGCGTTCCTGCACGGCTTGCTGAGCGGCTGCGCCACCATTCCGCTGGTGGACCTGGATAAGCTGAACCTGGAGCTCTCCTCCGGGCAGCCGCTTGCCGACGTCGTCCGCGAGGCAACGGTCGATGCAGTGCATGAGCTGTCCGCGGCGTTGTCCGATGAATCGTTTCGGGCCCGCTTCGACACCGGTCAGGATGCCGAAGCGCGGCGCTGGATCGAAGGTTACGTCAAAGCCGTGGACCTGCACGAGGTGCGATGGGAGGAGCAAAACGAGCTGCATCTCGACGCCGGCGCGAATCTGATCATGCTCCACGCATTGATCGACGGCACATTGCAGCGTGACATCGACATGAGCCTGCCGGGACCTGCCGATCTGCAGGAGCACCCGGTGATGGTCACCAACCTGGTCCTCGACATCTACCAGCAGTTTCACGACGACGCGGATGACGATTTCGACATCTATGACGCTGACGATCTGGAACCGTTGCTGCATTTCTCTGACGAAGATCTCAAAGAGATGAGCGAAGAGGAACTCTTTGGTCTCGTTGTCGCCTATGACGACGAACTGTCATTGCAGGTCGTCTATGAATGCGCCAGACGCGAGGAGGCCATGGTGCCCGTGCTGCGAGAGCACCTCGAGGACGCCATAAACTGGACCGACAACGTCGATGAAAGTGACTGGTGGGCACTGCTGCACGCGGTGCATATTCTCGGCCTCGTTCCCGGCGAGGCATCGGCCGGGGTTCTGCTTGACGCTTTCCGGCGCATCAACTTCGACGAGGGCAACAACCTGTCCGACTGGCTGTCGTCGTCCTGGCCCGCCCTGTGTCAGAACAAGCGCGAATACACGACCACCCCGCTCAAGACAATTGCGGAGGACCGCAAAATACGCTGGTACGCGCGTTGCCAGGCCGTCGACTGCGTGCTGGCGGATGCCGAGGAAAGAGGCACTGCCGAACTGGAGCAGGCCATCGACTGGCTTGCGGCACTGTGCGGCGACCACTCCGAGGATGATGACTTTCGGGTCATCGCTGGTCACACCTTGCTCGATTACCCGCGCGAGCGATGGCGAGCGGTCATGCAAGGACTGGTGGCGCTGCAGAAACCGCAATCACTAATCGTCAACGCCTACACCAAGGCCGATATTCAGCACGCATTCGATGCGGGCGACAATCCGGAATGGCACCGCTTCAACAACCCCTGGAAGTTTTACGACGCGGATGAAATCCGGCGCCGGCAAGAGCGCTGGCTAAAGGAAGACGGGGACGTCGAATTCGACACGTACCGGCACGAGCCTCGTGAGCCGCAGCACACCTATGTGCGCGAGCAAGCGAAGATCGGGCGCAACGACCCCTGCCCCTGCGGCAGCGGCCGCAAATACAAGAAGTGCTGCATGAACGCGTTGCACTGAGCCGCGAGCGCCTCTGCCGCCATTCTCGCTAGCTGAAACCCGGGAATTTATTCGCTGGCAAGTCGAGTCGGCGGGTGCCGCAGACATTGGCGGCGGGCTCGACTTTCAATACACATACTGAGGACGCACGCAGAGTATCCGGATCAACGATCAATGGCGGATCTGTTTCCGCTGGGTCAGGGAGGAGGTCTGCGATGTCGAGATCGTTGATTATCATTAGGAGTTGCGAATGGTCTTGTTGAGACTTAGACGACCCTCGCCGTTTGACGGAGCTGTCCAGGACTCCCGGACACCCTGAGCCAAGTCTGGCGTCCTCACGGGATGACGACAGTTGGCCACTCGTTACGAAGACGGTTTGCTAGCGCCTCTCCGGCTAGGCGACTTGTTCGACTTCCGATTCGATGCGCGCGCCCAACTCAAGCTCGGTCTCGTTGAGATCGTAACGCGTTTGGAGATTCATCCAGAACTGCGCACTGTTGCCAAAGTAACGACCTAACCGTAGCGCGGTCTCAGGTGTGATCGCCCGCTTGGCGTTGAGTATCGCCGTAATGCGCCCTGAAGGTACATGCAGTGCCAATGCCAGCTTATTGGCCGAGAGCTCGCGGGCAACAAGCTCTCGTTTCAAAACACGACCAGGATGAACGGAAACCATAGCGTGGTTATCCTTTGTGGTAATCAACAATCTCGACGTCGTATGCGTCGCCTCTTTTGAACAAAAAACAGATCCGCCAGGGACCATTAACTGACATCGCCCACTGACCCTTCCGATTGCCAGTGAGTTTGTGCAATCCGACACTTTTCAACGGACTCAGGTCTTTGAGTGATGTCGCTGCATCAAGGGCCGCCAGCAATTCCTCGGCCGCCTCGATATCCAAGCCACGAAATTTCGAAACTTTACCCTGTTCAGAGAACCGCTGGCTGGTACGAGTCGCCCAGGACTTGATCATCCGTGCATTGTACTACGTGACGCGTAGTACGCAAAGCGTTAAATAGCGCCCCAAGGGGTGACAACACCTGGCCACTCACATCGAGGACGGACCCGCAGGTCACACGGATAAATACCGATTCCACCGGATTGGTGCTATACGATAATCTCATGGACACGCTGATCGCCCGCAACAGAAAACAAATCCTCGAATTCGCACGACGCCGAGGTGTTCGTAACATTCGATTGTTTGGATCAAGATCTCGCGGTGACGCCGACCCTGCAAGCGACGTGGATTTACTGGTCGAACTCGAACAAGGCCGTACAGGACTGGCGCTCGGTGGTTTCCTGATGGATGTTTCCGAACTGCTTGGCCGCAGAGTGGATGTCGTCACGGACAACGCCCTGCATCCGCGGCTTCGTGACCGTGTTTTGAAAGAGGCTGTGCCACTTTGACCCGGAAAGACGACTCTGTTTATGTCGAGCATATTCTGGAAAGCATTAAGCGAATTGCCGAGTACGTTGAAGACGGAAAAAGCGGGTTTTATCAGTCTACGTTGATTCAGGATGCCGTGACTCGCAACCTGCAGGTACTCGCGGAATCGAGTCAGCGCTTGTCAGACGAATTCAAATCCCAGCACACCAGCATACCGTAGCGAGAACTCTCGGGATTCCGCAACATCTCATGCTGCGGTGCGCCACCTCGCTGAGTGTCGAAAGGCGTTATACAGCTTCGGCGGCAGCCGCAGAGTGAGGGTTTTGCGTGCCATACCGCCACTATAGGGCGATTTAAAGGTGATGTTAAACAGACGTTTTGACATCACATTGGGT
>JADFGH010000184.1 GCA_022567775.1 Pseudomonadota bacterium
CCGAGACCCAGCCCCTGGACCCTGTTGACGTGCTGCGTTGGCCAGGCGTTATACAGGAACCCGAAATAGATACCGAACCCCTGTTTACGGCAACGGCGGATCTGCTCGCGGATACTTTGTCGGCACTCGACGAAATGCGTTCGAACGAGGGCGGGCGAATCGCCGACATGCTTGAAACGCGTTGTGCCGAAATTCTCGATATCGCTGCCGGCATCAAAAAACGCATGCCGGAAGTGTTGGGCGCTGTCCGCATAAAACAGCGGGAGCGCATCGATAATCTCAATATCGATGCGGATCCGGCACGGCTGGAAACAGAACTGGCGTTGATCGCGCAGAAACTCGATATCGATGAAGAGCTGGACAGGCTCGTAAGTCACGTAAGCGAGATTCGCACCGTCCTGAAAAAAAGCGAGCCTGTCGGCAGGCGGCTCGATTTCATGATGCAGGAACTTAATCGGGAAGCCAATACGCTGGGATCCAAATCTGCGGACACGGAAACTACAAGAGCCGCGGTAGACCTCAAAGTGCTTATCGAACAGATGCGTGAGCAGATACAGAATGTCGAGTAGTCCGGCGACCCTGTATGTCATCGCCGCGCCGTCCGGGGCCGGGAAGACCACGCTGGTCAGGTCTCTTCTGGATCGCAATCCGCGACTCAAGTTTTCCGTGTCATACACGACCCGTGAGAAACGAGAGACCGAGGTTGATGGCCGCGATTATTTTTTTGTAGACGAGGAGCACTTTCTGCAATTAAAGGAGGCGGGAGAGTTGCTCGAATCGGCGAATGTTTTCGGCAACTACTACGGCACCGGCCGTACCCGGGTGGAGCAGCAGCTGGAAAAGGGTAATCACGTCATTCTCGAAATTGACTGGCAGGGCGCGCGGCAGGTACGCGAGTCGGTGCCCGGCTGTGTCACCATTTTCATCCTGCCGCCTGCGCGGCAGGAACTCGAGCGGCGCTTGCGGGATCGCCGCACCGACAGCGATGAGGTCATTGCGCGCCGTCTGCAGGAGGCCCATGGCGATATGTCTCATTGGGACGAGTTCGAGTTCGTCATTATCAACGATGAGCTGGATGCCGCTGTCGGCGAGCTCGAAGCGATACTCCACGGAGACGGTGCCGCCAACCGCAGCAGCAGGCCTGAACTGCGACAAAAGCTTGAAGAGATACTGGCTTAGACTCCAAATAATACGATATACTGGTGGGTCTTGGTTATCAAAAGGTCCGCCGGACCGACCGCTTATTGTTGCGTATTGACGGGAGTTAGGAATTCATGGCCAGAATTACGGTCGAGGATTGTCTGGACAACATAGAAAATATTTTTGAAATGGTGCTGGTGGCGAGCAAACGCGCCAGGCGAATTGCACACGGCGCCGAGCCGCTGGTGGAGTTGGAAAACGACAAGCCAACGGTTGTCGCACTTCGTGAAATTGCTGAGGGCCACATCACGCCAGCAATTCTCGAAGAAGTGGAGATGCCACCCGTCGATGATTTCCTGCAACCCGAATCTGCCGATGAAATCCTGCCGATGCGTGGTATCTCAATCGGCGATTGAAATACTGCTATTGCGGCGCGACTCAGGGCAACCGATTATGATGGGTCATGGACTACGCCGCTACCATTCTCGCTAAGATCCCAGGCACCTCGTCGAAACTCGACAAGGGCTTAAAGCGTCTGCTCGAATCCCTGCAAGCCTACATGCCTGCCGAACAAGTCGAGCAGGTTGTGCGTGCGTACGAGTTCGGCGCGACTGCCCACAGCGGCCAGACGCGCATGTCCGGCGACCCCTTCATATCCCACCCCCTTGCAGTCGCGCAAATTCTGGCCGACATGCATATGGACTCGCAGGCAATTGCGGCCGCGATACTGCACGACGTTATCGAAGATACGGAAACGCCGATCGCCGAACTCGCTGAGCAGTTTGGCAATGAGATTGCAACGCTCGTGGACGGCGTCAGCAAACTCGATCAGATGCAATTCACCAGCCGGGCTGAAGCGCAGGCAGAAAGTTTTCGCAAAATGATGCTGGCGATGATCGAGGACATCAGGGTCATCCTGGTGAAGCTTGCCGATCGGCTGCACAACATGAAGACGATGGATTCCATGCCGGTGGACAAACAGGCCCGTATCGCCAGAGAGACGCTCGAGATTTATGCGCCCATCGCCAATCGCCTCGGCATCAATCACATGAAGGTTGATCTCGAGGACCTGGGATTTCGCTATCTGTATCCGTTTCGTTATTCAGTGCTCGATCGGGCACTAAAGCGAAGCAAGGGAAGCCAGCGGCAGATCGTCAAGAAAATCTCCGAGCACTTTCGGAAAGCGATGGAGCAGGAAGGGATCGAAGGCGAGGTTATCGGCCGCGAGAAGCATCTTTACAGCATCTATAAGAAGATGGCCGAGAAAAAACGCTTGCTGGGTGACATCGTCGATGTTTACGGCTTCCGCATCATCGTCAACGACGTCAATACCTGCTACCAGTTGTTAGGTCTGGTCCATAGCCTGTACAAACCAATGCCGGGGCGGTTCAAGGACTACATCGCCATTCCCCGGGTAAACGGCTACCAGTCATTGCACACAACACTGTTCGGCCCCAAGGGCCTGCCGCTTGAAGTACAGATTCGCACCAGCGAAATGAATCGCCTCGCCGAGGCGGGCGTTGCCGCCCACTGGCAATACAAGGCCGAGGACAAATCCGCCGCCACGCCACAGCGCCGTGCTCGCGAGTGGCTCGCGCGTCTTATGGAGATTCAGGAATCCGGCAGCTCGGAAGAATTTCTCGAAAGCGTGAAAGTCGATTTGTTCCCGGACAAGATTTACGTGTTTACGCCGAAAGGCGACATCATGCCGCTGCCCAAGGGGGCCACCACGGTTGATTTTGCTTATGCGGTACACACCGATATCGGCAATCGTTGTGTCGCAGCGAAGATCGATCGAAATCTTGTCCCATTGAGAACAACGCTGCAAAACAGCCAGACTGTCGAAATCATCACAGCGCGTGGCGCCAAACCGAATCCCAACTGGGTGACCTTTGTCACCAGCGCGAAAGCGCGCTCCGCGATTCGTCATTACATGAAGAAAATGCGCAGCAGTGAGTCCATCGATCTTGGCAAGCGGCTGCTGGACCGCTCACTCAAGGATCTTGGCTCGTCGCTTAGAAAGGTTGGCAAAGTGCGTATGCGCGAGGCACTTGGCGAGCTTGGCCTTACGGACGTTAACGAACTATTCGAGCAACTCGGTCTCGGCGAGCGGCTCGCACCGCTGACGGCACGATTCCTGATCGGCATGCATGATGATGCACAGCCAGAGGCCGCGAGCCTCGTGATTGCGGGTACCGAGGGCGTCGTCGTTAGCTACGCCAAGTGCTGTTACCCCATCCCCGGTGACGACGTGATGGGCTACCTCAGTTCCGGCCGTGGCGTGGTCATTCACCGAAACTCCTGTGGCAACCTGATAAATTTCCGTAAACAGCCGGAAAAGTGGATTTCGGTCAGCTGGGAAGAAGAGATAGATCGTGACTTCTCCAGCCAGATCCAGGTGGAGGCACAGAACAAGACCGGCTTGCTCGCCGAAGTTGCCGCGGTGATCGCGGATTCGGATTCAAATATTGAACAGGTGTCGGTCACCGACCGGCACGAGGACGGTAGCATTCTGACCTTTTTGCTGCAGGTCAAAGACCGCATACATCTCGCACGCATTATGCGAAACATCAAGAAAATGCCGAATGTTCTGCGCGTCTCACGCGAGAGCGCGTAGTAAAAAAAGGAGTAAGCATTGAACAAGACGCCAATCCATACTGACAGCGCGCCGGCCGCGATCGGCACTTACTCGCAAGCAATTCAAAGCGGTAGCCTTGTGTTTCTGTCCGGGCAGATTCCCCTTGATCCCTCGACGATGGAAATCGTTACTGGTGACTTCGAGGCCCGTGTGCGACGTGTCTTCGAAAATCTCAGCGCCGTAGCGGAGGCGGCCGGCGCCACACTCGGGCAGATCGTCAAACTCACCATCTACCTGACTGACCTGGACAACTTTGCGACGGTCAATTCCGTAATGGCCGAATTCTTCGACGAGCCGTATCCGGCGCGTGCGGCCCTGGGCGTGGCATCCCTGCCAAAGGGTGCTGACGTAGAGGCCGAGGCGATCCTGGCCTTATAGAAGGCTATCTCAAGTTTCCCCATGAGCCGCATTTCGCATCCTGTTGCCCGTCTGCGAGGCACCCGCGTGGGAGCGGCTTTAGCCCCGAATCCGGTCGTGATGCCAATCGCGGCTAAAGCCGCTCCCACGACGACGTCAGACGGGCAACAGGGGCGAAACCCATACGGGCAGCGGTTTTGCGGCCACCTGGAATCTTGAGATAGGTTCTCGGGTGCACGAAAAGGAAACGAATCTTTCGAGTCCGCTGACAGTACTGCGCGGGGTCGGTCCGGCGTTGGCCGAAAAGCTGAAGCGCCTGCATCTGCGGCGAGTGGAGGACCTGCTGTTCCTGCTGCCGTTGCGTTATGAAGACCGCACGAAACTCTGCAAGATTGGGGCGCTGATGCCGGGCATGCGTTGCCTCGTGAGCGGTGAGGTGCTACTGGCGGAAACCGTCTATCGCGGACGGCGAAATCTCCTGGTTCGCATCGGCGATGGCAGCGGCCAGATGACTCTTCGCTTCTTTTACTTTTCGCGCCAGCAAAAATCCGCGTTCCAGGCCGGCGCCCTCGTCAGTGCATTCGGCGATGTCAGGGCAGGCCCTGTTGGTATCGAAATGGTGCACCCGGAGTACCGCGTCCTGCGACCGCAACAAAGCGTTGTTGTCAGTAACACATTGACACCCATCTATCCGATGACTGAAGGCGTGCAACAGGGAAGGCTGAGGAATCTGGCAGGCCAGGCGCTGGCAATGATGAAAAAGGCGCCGCCGGACGAGCTGCTGCCACAATCTGTTCGAGACAAATACGGCATGCCCTCCCTGGTTGAGGCGCTAATTCTTCTGCATGAGCCGCCACCTGGGACCAATCTCGCTGAGATTGACGCTGGCAAACATCCCTGTCAGCTCCGCCTGTGTTTTGAGGAGCTTCTGGCTCACTACATGAGCCTGAGGAACCTGCGTGATCTCGCAAGAAAAGAAAGCGCGGTCGCACTTGGCGGCGGTGGCGACGCCGTGGCCAGGTTTATCGGCGGACTCCCGTATCGGCTAACCGCTGCGCAGCAACGCGTGATTGCGGAAATAACGTCCGATCTGGAGTCGCCACATCCAATGATGCGCCTGATTCAGGGTGACGTCGGATCGGGCAAGACGGTGGTCGCGGCGGCAGCCTGTCTGCGAGCGATGGCCTGCGGCGTGCAGGCAGCGGTAATGGCGCCAACCGAATTAC
>JADFGH010000185.1 GCA_022567775.1 Pseudomonadota bacterium
GGAAGTTGGCGGCCATGCCAGCTGATCGGGCCCAGCATCCAGTTCTTGCTGCCCGGTTGTTGTTTTGGCTCCGTGTATCGCACGACTTCCGCAACACAGGCGCGCGGCAGAATCAAACGATCGTCTGATAACGGCACCAGCAGGCTGTATAGTTCTTCGGTTTCGGCACTCACGGCAATGTGATTCCCCGTTCGTCAAGCAAATGCCGGATCGCATCGACAAGCTCCGCGTCCTGATACGGCTTGCCGAGATAATCATTAACACCTATTTCGATTGCCCGGGCACGGTGTTTGTCACCAACTCTCGACGTGATCATGATAATCGGCACATCCGACACCCGTTCGTCATTTCGAACGTACGTCGCGAATTCGTATCCGTCCATGTTCGGCATTTCAATGTCCAGAAGGATGATGTCCGGCTTCGCATCCTGCAGCACGCTGATTGCGTCGATTCCATCTTTGGCGGTGACCACGCGCATGCCGTTGCGCCCGAGGAATCGTTCCATCACGCGACGCACCGTAATCGAATCGTCGACGATCATCGCCAGCGGCCGATCGTCGGCCGGTGTTGGCGGTGCACTCTTGAGTTCGATGACAGGCGCACCGCTGCGCAGCAGCGCATTGATATCGAGAATAAGCACAATGCGACCATCACCCAGAATCGTTGCGCCGGAGATACCGCGGATACTTGCCAGCTGCGGGCCTACAGATTTGACGACGATTTCCTGGCTGGCAATCATTTCGTCGGTGAGCAACGCGGCGGAATCCTCACCGGCGCGCACCAGGATTACCGGGACGAAAGTCTCCTCTTCGGGTAATTGGGCAGTTTGAGCACCGAGGTACATGCCGAGGTGGCGGAAATGATAAAGCTGTTCTCCGTATTCGTAGGTGGCGTCACTCTGATCCAGCAAGTTTTCCAGTTCGGATTTTGCGATACGGGCTACGCCCTCGACGGTCGGCAGCGGCAATGCATAGACCTCATCGCCGGTCCTGACTATTAATGCCTGCGTGATGGCGAGCGTAAACGGCAATCGAATCGTGAAGTTTGTGCCCTGACCAGTCACCGATGAGATCTGCAGCGATCCACCCAATTGTTTGACTTCGTTGGCCACGACGTCCATCCCGACGCCGCGGCCGGCAGACTGGGTTACCCTGCTCGCCGTACTGAATCCGGGCATCAGGATCAGTTGCATGATCTCGTCGTCACTGACCTTACTATTCGGGCTAAGCAGCTCTTTCTCGTATGCCTTGCGACGAATTGCTTCGACGTCGAGGCCGGCTCCATCATCGGCGACGTCAATAACCATTTCCGCACCTTCGCGATGCAGCCGTATGGTGATGCGCCCTGTCGCCGGTTTTCCTGCGGCTTGTCTTTCCTCCGGTTTCTCCAGGCCATGAATAATGGCGTTGCGCATCATGTGTTCGAACGGCGGTAGCATCTTGTCGAGCACCTGCCGGTCCAACTCTCCGGATGCACCCTCCACGGCGAGCTCAGCCCGCTTGCCGGCCTCCGCAGCGACCTGCCTGACGAGTCTGGTCAGCCTCGGTACGTGCTGCTGGAAGGGCACCATGCGCGTACGCATCAAGCCATCCTGAAGTTCAGCAGTTACGCGTGCCTGCTGCACGAGCAATGTTTCGGCATCTGAAGTGACCGACTGCAGCAAGTCCTTGAGACTGTCCATGTCGCTGGCCGACTCGGCGAGCGCGCGCGACAATTGCTGAATATTGGAGTAGCGATCCAACTCGAGCGGATCGAAATCCTGTGCCGCCAGCGTGTCCTGATGGCCGTGTTTGATTTGCGCCTCGGTCTCAATTTCGAGTTTGCGCAGCTGTTCGCGAAGTCTTGCGACGGTTTGTTCGAGTTCATCGAGGTGAAACTCGATTGTATTGACCTCCTGGGTCAGCCGCGAATGATAGATACTGATCTCGCCAGCGGCATTCAGCAGACTTTCGAGGATGTCTGCATCGACGCGCGCGAATTCCTGGCGGGCATCACCAGCCCGTTGAGGCGGCGCGGCCTGGACCTCGGCCGCAGATTCTATCGCTGCAACTTCCGCAAGCTCTTCTTGTGCAAGCTTTTCTTCCGCAGGCTCTTTGACAGCCGGTTTCTTTGTGGCCGCCTTTTCCTTCTCGGTGACTTTCTCTGCGGGCGCCTTGATTGCTGGCGGCGTTGTGCCCTCAGGCGCCGCTGGTTTCAGCTCCGGCGCGGATGCGCCGATGTCCGCCAGCTTATCGTCGCGTGGTGTATCGAGGATGACCATGCTGAGGGCGTCTTGCGGCTCGGTCGTGAATTCGACCGACACGGAATCAGATTCAAGTTTAGCCTGCATCGCGGTATCCGTCATCGGCAGAGGCTCAGCAGCCGACAAATCTCCGGCATTAAGTGCGTGAATCCGTGTCTCGAGTTCCACCGCGGCCGTTACTTTCTTGCCGGCTATAACCATGTCCCGCATTCGATGCAGTTCGTCGATGCTAAGCTGCAGGAGGTTGTCAATTTGTGGGCTCGGAGCAATTTGTCCGTCGTCGATATTGACCAGGAGCGCTTCGAGTTCATGGCTCAGATCGCCCATCGACGCTATTCCGGCCATCCGTGCACCACCTTTGAGAGTGTGCAAATGGCGTTTGAGTTCCTCGATATGATCTCGCGACTCGCGCTCCCTGACCCAGCGACCCAGCGCCTGGTCCGCCGATTCCAGGAGTTCCGCCGCCTCCTCGGAGAAAATAGCCGCAATCTCGGCGTCGTATTCCGCTTCTTCTTCTGGTTCCTCCGTGGCTTCTGCAAGCTGCTCCACGATCGCCGATTCCGCTGAGCGCTGCTGGTCCGGCGACGGCTCAATCGCGTTGGTCAAAGTCGTCACGTGCTCTATCAGTACCGCAAAATCGGAGCGTGTGCGATCGGCTTTGTTGATGTCCGCAACGATGGTCGCGATCGCCTTGGTAATGGCACGCAGTGCGTCGATTCCCGATTGCTGCAGCCCGACTTTCAGGTCATACACTCTGCGCACGTAGCGATTCAATGCGCCGGCAACGGCGACACCGCGTTCGACGTTGGCCATGTTCGCGCTACCGTGCAGGGTATGGCAGGCACGATACAACTTGTCGGTCACCTGAAAGGGCGGCTCGTGCCCCTCGCAGGCGTCCAGGTAGTCGTTGATGATCTTCAGGTGACCCGCAGTCTCTTTCGAGAATATGTCGAGCAGCACCGGATCCATTTCCAGCGCATCGGCGTCGTCCTTCGTTTCCTCCGCGGCTGGTGTCGCGATCGTCAAAACAGCCGCGTTGGGATCGCCGTCAGCAAATGCATTCGCGCGCGCCATCATCAGGTTGACGTCTGCAATCGGTTCCGTGCCAACCTCCAGTTGCTCAACCAGCTCCGGCACAACCGCAGCAGCTTCGAGAATGAATTCAATCATCGGTGGACTACGGGTAAGCGTATGGTTGATCAGCCGGTTCAGTAGATTCTCGATGCTCCAGCAATACTCACCAATTCGTTCAGCGCCGACCATTCGCCCGCTCCCCTTGAGCGTATGAAACGAACGGCGCACCGTAATCAGCGTTTCCATGTCATCAGGCGACTCTGACCACACCGGCAGGTCGCGATTAATCGTTGAGATCTCTTCCTTGGCTTCCTCGATGAACAATTCCAGCAGTTCCGGATCGAGATGCTCGGCGTCCGGCGCGACGACCGGCGCCTGCATCACATCGGTGGCCCTCATTTTCGCAGCTTCACGCTCATGGTCCGCTGCAATAGCATCGAGATCCAACCTCGAAACTCTCATGGTCTCCGATATCGGCACTTCTTCCTTCAATTCCTTGATGAGCCGTTTTTCAAGATCGCGCAATACGGCAAGACAGGCTTCTGCGTTGTCGAGCATGTACCAGGGCTCGCTTCGCCCGGCTTTGACGGTCTCCATGTAGTACTCGATGCTGACGATAGCGTCGGCCAGCCGATCGGTTTCCTTCTGCGTCAATCTGGCCGGGCCACCGCCGCCCAGGGTCAGGATGATCAGGTTGCCGACGCGGTCAACAACGTCCATTGCTCGCGACTTATTGAGCATCATGAGGCCAGCCTTGATGCCGCGAATCAGCGCGGGAACACTGTCGAGACCCGGCGAGGGGCCGGGGGACCCGAGACTCTGACTGAATGTCTCCTTGATACGCGCAAGGTTGATAATGCTCTCTCGCATTACCGCCTCCGCGACATCCTTGTAATCGGCATCTTCGATCGGTGGCAATGCGGCTTCGTCACCGGCTACCGCCGGTTCCGGCGGCACGATCAGCCGGACCAGTTGCTGATCGAGACGATCTTCTACACGCAGCAGCGTCGACGCAATTTCAACGAGGGTCTCTTCATCGGCAGCACCGCCCTGGGTGACGATCGTCTTGAGCCGGTCAATTTCAGAATCGATATCGCCGCGCAGTTCGCCAAGACCCAGCACACCGAGCGTGTCGCTGATCTTCTTCAGCAAATCGAGCTGCGGCACGAGCTCCGATGGCTTGTTCATGCCGGTGCGAACATAAATGTCGAGCACGTCTTTAACGCGCGCGAGATCTTCCTTGATCGCCGCGGCGACCGTCTTCATGAGTTTTACGCTTGGCGCGGAGAGACCTTCCCTGGCCTGCTCGACCTGCTCATCACCCGGCAGAAGTTCGGCCAGGTTGAACGCGGCCCGGATTTCACTGATGCGCTCGCCAGCGTTGCTCGAGCGAGCAACGTAATACAAGAGATTATTCAGTAGATCGGTGACGGGATACTTGTCGAAGGCCTCGATTCCTTCGTCAATCATCAGTTTGATCTGCCGGTCCGTCTGTCCCAGCAGTCGTTTAAGCGCAACCGACGTTTCGAGTCCACCGTTTTGCAGCGATTCGAGAACGCCACTAACGACCCACCAAAGCTGGTACATATCATCGCGATTTGCGGAATGTTCCAATGCCTCAATGACGCTCGACAACGTGTGCAGATGTCGTTCGGAGTCCCCACCCTTGATCCAGCCCAGCAACGCAAGCTGAAATTTCGGCCGCGCTTTCCTTGCGACGACGACCGGGTCCTCGCCGGTCGTTTTTCTTTCAGCTTGATCATCCTGCTTGCGTTTTGGCGACCTGTTTACTCTTGACTTTCACCTCTCATTTCGGTACTATCCAAGTCCATGATACTGGATTTACGAGAATTTGATGAGTTCCCGGCCGAAGTTCGGCTTGTGGCCGAGACGGAGATGTGCGAGCTCGTGATGAACGTGCCAGGCAATCATTTTAATATATTTCCATAAAGCTGGTATGTTCTATTCCAGAAAAGTCCATTCATGCAGCAGCGCGCACTTCTGCATTTAATACTGCAAATGCAGCAAAACTATGTAGGTGCATG
>JADFGH010000186.1 GCA_022567775.1 Pseudomonadota bacterium
CTTGCGCATAAGCTGTGGATGCTGAACGAACGCGTCGCGGCGGCGGATGCTTTGAGTTTCGATCTCGACGGACAGAGGAAGACCCGGGAGGCGATGGCCGCAGACTTCGCTGAGTATAAAGACGACAAAACCGATGGCTTGATTCGGCCACAGAAGGCGCTCTGGGATGCGCGCCAGGTCATGGGACCGCACGATATCCTGTTGTCCGATGTCGGCGCCCACAAAATGTGGATTGCCCGGCATTACCAGTGCCACGAACCGAATACCTGCCTGATTCCGAACGGCTTTTGCTCGATGGGATTCGCGCTGCCCGGCGCGATCGCCGCCGGCATTGTGCATCCAGATCGCCGCATACTCGCGATCGCCGGGGACGCCGGATTCCTGATGAACGTGCAGGAGATGGAAACTGCGGTCAGGATTGGCAGTAATATTGTCGTACTGGTCTGGGCCGATAATGAATACGGCCTGATTGCCTGGAAACAGGAAACACATTTCGGCAGACACACAGACCTGTCATTCGGCAACCCTGACTGGGAACAACTGGCGTCAGCATTCGGCTGGAATGGTCACTATGTTTCGCGAAGTGAGGAATTGGCAGGAACGCTGGAAAGTGCGTTCCAGGAAAGCGGCCCGAGCCTCATCGTGATTCCCATCGACTACCGTGAAAATCCGCTGCTGACAAAGAAGCTCGGCGAAATTACCAGTACGATCGGATGACGGACAAAGATATGCCGCCCGCCGGCAAGCTGGAAGTCACTTCCCCGTTCGACGGCAGCCTGCTGGCGACTGTCGATACTGGTGGCGCGGAGCATGTCGACGCCGCATTGAGCACTGCTTGCCAATTATTCCGCGATCGCTCAAGCTGGCTTCCCATACCCGAACGAGTGGCAATCCTGACGCGCACCGCAGCGCTAATGGAGGCACAAAAAAGCGACCTGGCCAGGCTCGCTGCAAGCGAGGGCGGAAAACCGTTACAGGATTCACTGGTCGAGGTCACGCGTGCGGTTGATGGCGTGCATCTTTGCATCGAAACCTTGCGCGGACATCCTGGCGAGCTGATTCCTGTTGCGACGACGCCGGCAACGATGGGACGCATCGCCTTTACTCAGAAAGAACCGGTCGGCGTTGTCGTGGCAGTCAGCGCATTCAATCACCCGCTGAATCTGATCGTGCACCAGGTTGCGCCAGCCGTTGCGACTGGCTGCCCGGTCATCGTCAAACCCGCCGGCGATACACCGCTTTCCTGCCTGCGGTTCGTGGCATTGTTGCAAGAGGCCGGGCTTCCCGCCGGCTGGTGCCAGGCAATAATTACCGACACCAACGAGACTGCGGAAAAGCTGGTGACAGACAGCCGCGTCGGTTTTTTCAGTTTCATTGGCAGTGCCAGGATCGGCTGGATGCTCAGAAGCAAACTGGCGCCCGGTACCCGCTGCGCACTCGAACACGGCGGCGCGGCGCCGGTAATCCTGCTGGACGACTTTGATTTCGACGCTACTGTTGCAGCCGTCCTGAAAGGCGGCTTCTACCACGCCGGACAGGTCTGCGTATCCGTACAACGCGTTTTCGCGCCCGAGCAACAAAGCCGCTCGTTCGCGAAAACACTTGCCAGGCAGGCGAACGAACTGGTAGTTGGCGACCCGGGCGAGCAGACAACTGAAGTCGGGCCGCTCATTCGGGCGGCCGAAGTCGACCGGGTGGCCGCATGGGTCGATGAAGCCGTAGCGGCGGGCGCAGAACTCCTTTGCGGCGGCAAACGCATGCAGAACAACTGTTATGCGCCGACCGTGTTGCTCGATCCGCCGCAAGACGCCCGTGTCAGCACCCTGGAAATATTCGGTCCTGTCGTTTGTGTTTATTCGTACGCAGACCTGGACCAGGCTGTCGCCCAGGCGAATTCACTGCCAACGGCATTTCAGGCGGCAATATTCGGCAAAGACATCTCGAGGATCATGCAAGTAGTCCCGTCGATCGATGCGTCTGCGATCATGATCAATGACCACAGCGCGTTTCGCGACGACGTCATGCCGTTTGCCGGCCTTCGCGAATCGGGACTCGGAGTCGGCGGCATTCCCTACACGATGCACGATATGCAGATCGACAAGATGCTGGTCATCAACAATACCGCGTCACGGCAATAACAGCATTTAGATTGTTCGCGTTGCCGAAAACGGGCTGCCGTCGATTTCTGTCGGCCGATCTAATATCTGGTCCGCCAGGAGATGCGCCGAGCCCATCGCCATGGTCCAGCCGAGCGCGCCGTGGCCGGCGTTAATATAGAGTCCCTCGATATTTCCCGCACCGATGAACGGCCGGCCATCGTTGCTCATTGGTCTTAGACCCGCCCAGGCTTCGGCGGTAGCGCGATCAGCCCGGGACGCCAGGTCAGGCAACAGGGATTCGAGTACGCCAAACAGATGATCGATGCGTGCTTTGCAGACTGAGGTGTCGAATCCGGCGAACTCCGCGGTGCCGACGACACGAATGCGATTTCCGAAACGCGATATGACGGCGTGCGATTCGTCATCCTGGATTGCGACACCGGGGAGTTCGCCGAGGCCCTCGGCATCGATGGTCACCGAGTATCCCTTGGCCGGCTTGACCGGCAGTGCATGTCCCACGCCTCGTAGTAAATGCGGGCTGTAAACACCAGCGGCTACGACGACCCGACTCGCATCGATTCGTCCCCTGTTGGTATCGACGCCGGCCATTTTCCCGTTTCTCGAAATCAAGTCCGTGACCTGCATGCCCGTATCGATCTCTCCTCCACCGGCAACGATCTCACGGGCCAGTTCCCTGCAGAACAGATGCGCATCGCCGCTCGCATCATCCGGAAACCAGATGCCGCCGACCAGCTTGTCCGCAACACCCTTCAACAACGGCTCGAGTACGACGATTTCATCACGATCAACCGTAACCGACGTCATGCCATGGCAGGCGAGATGGTCGCTGATCGCCTGGCGTTCCGCCATCTGCTCTGCATTTTGAAATACAGACAAGGTGCCGGCATCGAGAAGGTCGTAGTCGAGTTGCAGGCGTTCCGTCAGCGCGAGTGTCTTGTCGAGGGAATAAACCGCGAGCCAGTAGTTGTCATCGGTAGCGGAGTAAAAGCGGCCGGGTGTCGAATTCCTGAGGAATGTGATCCCCCATGATAATAGTGACGGTAGCGCCCGCAAGCGTAGCTGCATTGGCGAGCTGCTGCGGAACAGCGAGGCAGCGAGATGGTGATACACGCCCGGACCGTTCCACGGTTCAGGCATGGAAGGTGTTAACAGGCCGCCATTGGCGAAGCTGGTTTCGAGGCCGACGCCCTCGCGTGCCTCGAGCACACGCACACGCTCTCCCCGCTCGACCAGGACCTGGGCGGTCGCCAGGCCAATGAGTCCCCCGCCGACAATCAGAAGCGGCCTCATCAATATCAGGAACGCTTCGCGACCACAGATATTATCCGGTAAGCCCTCTGACCAGCACCACAACCAGCACTGGCGGAATGATGAAACGAATCATGAATCGCCAGAATGCGAAAAACAGTCCGTCTCTTACGCCCATCTCATCAAGCTTCAACGCCTTCGGCACCAGCCAGCCAAAGAACACCGACAGCAACAAGCCACCGACGAGTAACAAATTGTTGGCTGCAAGATAGTCGAGTGCACTAAAGATGCCCATGCCCTCGTAAGCCGGGATAAAGTCGAGTGGGTGGAAATTCGACCAGTCGCCCAATGACATGATTGACAGGATGCCAAGTAACCAGGCCGCGCCCGCCGTCAGCAGAATTCCCCTCTGGCGCGGGATACCCCAGTGCTCATCGACCCAGTTCACGACGCCCTCTGCAAGGCCGATGCAGGATGAGAGTGCCGCGGAGATCAGCAATACGAAGAATATTGCGCCGAACAGCCGCCCGCCCGGCATCTGCCCGAATGCCAGTGGCAGTGTTTCGAAGATCAACCCGGCGCCACCCTCGGGGTCGAGGTTGAATTGGAATACCAGCGGAAATATTGCAAGCCCGGCAAGGAGTGCTACGCCGGTATCGATCAAGATCACAGTGGTCGCCGAACGCGGAATCGAAAAGTCCTTCGGCATATATGCGCCGAAGACGATCAGGGACCCCATGCCGATGCCGATCGAGAAAAACGCCTGGCCAATCGCTACCATGACGGTACGGAACGTGACCTTCGAGAAATCCGGCTCGAGCAGGAATTTCATGGCGCTGGCCATGTCTCCGGCAATGGTGCCGTAGATCACCATGACAATGAGCGTAATGAATAGCGCAGGCATGAGGATTTTCGCCGCACGCTCGATGCCCGCCTGTACTCCCTGGCGTATTACAACGATGACCAGCAAGTGAACCACGGTATTCCAGATCAACAGCCTGACCGGGTCCCCCATCAGACCGCTGAACATGGCGTCCGATTCCGCGGCGCTGATGTTGTCCATGGAGCCGCTGGCTGCCTTGACGAAATAGTCCAGCGTCCAGCCGGAAATCACCGTGTAGTAGGACAAAATGACGAACGCGCAAAAAATGCCGAGCGTGCCGACCCACCCCCAGGTACCGCTCTTGCCGCATTCCGCGGCAACCGCGCGAATACTGCCGGACGCGCTGGCTCTTCCGCGCCTGCCAATCGTCAATTCAGTGATTAGCAGCGGCAGGCCGATACCCAGCGCGCACGCGAGGTATATAAAGAGGAATGCACTGCCACCGTTTTCGCCGAGCACATAGGGGAATCGCCAGATATTTCCCATGCCGACTGCGAAACCGACTGCGGCCAGTAAAAACCCCGTCCTGGACGACCATTGTTCTCCGGAACCTGCGGACCCCGCCATTGGCTGCTCCTTTTCTTTTCTTTGATGATTCGGGCGCCCCTAGACGGCGCGATGGCGTATCTTCTCATACTCGGTGCCAGGGGTTCAGACATGTCCCTGGCGATTTTGCATTCATCCTGATGAGGTCGTCTGGAATAGTCCCGGCAAAGCTTCGGGCAACTATTGTCGGCAGAAGTGACGGCAAATGTCGAGCAGACTCAGACAAAGAATCCTGGACGGGGTTTCAGGCGAGATTCACGTACTGCATTACCCGGAATCGCTGCGCAGTGTGGCCGTCGCAGTGCCTGGCAAATGATCCTGCAACTGAGGAGCCCTGGTTTCTTCAACGACACTGATATTGTTGGCGATCGATATACGAACGCCACTGCCGACAAACGGATGAACCATATGATTGGCCCAGCTCGGAAATAAAATCATTCTTCCGGGTATATTCTCGATCAAGGCTGGTGTATCCAGCACTGTGTTTGGAACCTGGATACAATTTGCCGACTCCCGAGGGTCCAGCAATTCCAACAGCCCACAAT
>JADFGH010000187.1 GCA_022567775.1 Pseudomonadota bacterium
GCAATCTGGAGTCAACAGGTGCGTTATCTCGGTGTTGGCGCAATGGTGGTCGGCGGCGTATGGGCGCTGGTATCCATGCGTGGCTCGCTGCTGGATGGCATCAAGAGCGGCCTCACAGAATATCGCTCCGGTGTCACCGCTGTCACCGACCACACCGATATGGATATGCCGATGAAATACGTGCTGATCGGCATCGCGGCATTCGTCATTCCAATATTCATTCTTTACCAGAATATTGTTGCAAATTTCGGCATCAGCATTGTGATGACAATCATCATGGTCATCGCGGGATTCCTGTTTTCCTCAGTTGCTGCTTATATGGCCGGGCTGGTCGGATCGTCGAATAATCCGATTTCCGGAATCACCATCGCCACGATCCTGTTCGCTTCTTTCGCGCTACTGCTCATGATGGGCCCTGAGTCATCGATCGGGCCACCGGCGGCGATCATGATTGGCGCGGTCGTCTGCTGTGCGGCCGCGATCGCCGGCGATAATCTGCAGGACCTGAAAGCAGGCTACATTGTTGGCGCCACGCCATGGAAACAACAACTCATGCAGGGTGTCGGCGTCGTCTCGTCGGTACTGGTCATGGCGCCGATTCTGAACTTATTGCTGCAGGCCTACGGTATCGGCGTGCCGACGGCTGAGCACCCCGATCCGCTCGCAGCGCCGCAGGCTACATTAATGGCTGCGGTAGCGCAGGGGGTTTTTAAGGGCGGGCTTCCCTGGACCATGGTGATGATCGGTGGGGTAATCGGCATCATCGTAATCGCAACGGATGAAATCCTGAAGTCCAGGGGTTCGTCCTTTCGTACACCGGTACTCGCGGTGGCCGTGGGAATTTACCTCCCGCTGGAATTGTCCTCTGCCATTTTTGTTGGCGGCTTGATCGCTCATTTTGCCCAAAAGGCGCACGCGAAACGTGGCGTGGATGGCGAAAAAAGCATGCGGCACGGGATGTTGTTCGCGGCAGGCCTAATTACCGGTGAAGCGCTGGTCGGCATTTTCATGGCAATTCCGATCGTGAAATCCGGCAATCCTGATGTGCTTGCGCTTGGTGAGTCGATGCAATTCGGTGCGGGTGTTGGCCTGGTCATCATTGCGACGGTCGTCATCTGGATGTATCGGGTTGCCTCCACCAACGAGTCCTAGCGAGCAATTTGTGTAAATAACACGCAACGGTCATTGATCGCCGGCCGGACTCCCGCGAGTTCGACCGACAATATTGAGTTAACAGCGTTGCTTACTGCCCCAGGCAAAGCCCGGCGTAGGCGAGCGTCTGACCGGCATTTTCGAGCTGGCAGTCGTTTTCGTAGGTAACGCCGTCGAGGCCGCAAACCGGCCGGTAAACACGCGGACAGTTGCGTCCCTGTGACTGGCAGAGACCGGCGTGCCGGATGCGCGCACCGGCACGTTCTGCGAGGCAGGCATTGCCGTAAGTCAGTTCGTCGGCTCCGCAGACCGGAATATACAGCTGTGGACACGGCCGCGTGTTGCAGCCGCCCTCCGTCACGGTTTCGAAGCCAGCGCCCAGTGCATCACAGGCATTCGCATAGGTTTCGCCATCAGGGGCACATACAGGCATGTAGATTTTCGGACAGTTGTTTACATCGCAGGCGCCGGCGCTTTGCACGGCAATGCGACTGGCGTCTGCCTCACAATGATTAGCGTAGGTGCGACCATTCACACCGCAAACCGGGTCATAGTTGCGCGGGCATCCGGTCGTTTCACAGGCGCCGAGTCCCACAATCTCGACACCCTCTGCACTCGCATAACAGACATTGCTGTAGGTGTTGCCGTCGACGCCGCAAACCGGTTCAAAGTCTTCGCTACAACTTTCGACATCAGAGGCACAAATCCCGACTGACGCAACTTCTACTCCAAATCCGCTTGCCAGGCACTCATTGCTGTAGGTGTTGCCATCCACACCACAAACCGGCTCGAATTTCTCGGTGCAAACGATGTCACCAGCACACGCCCCCGTTGCTGCCACTTCGACTCCGGTCGCTATGGCAATGCACTCGTTATCGTATGTATTACCATCCACGCCGCATACGGGATCGATTTCCTGCGGGCAACCGAGCGACTCTGCGTCGGGTTCCTCTAACTGGATAACGCACTCACCCCTACTGGCGATCTCGACGCCCGCTGCGCCAGCGACACAGTCGTTGCTGTAGGTTTTGCCGTCGACGCCGCAAACCGGGTCGTACTGCATCGTGCAGGCAACCGAATCTCTGGCCTGTGCCAACAGGAACGGCGACTCTGCATTTGCCATGGCAGTAACAGAGAAACCAAACAGTAAAAACAGGCTGATTAAGAATTTCAATGGATTGATCATCGTAAAATTTTTTGCGGACCCTGCGGGTTTAGATGCAGTCCGCCAATGCAGGTTCAATTTGCCGCTGCACTGCCCCAGTAGTTGTAGCAAAGAACCTTCGCGCCGGGAATATACATCCTCTCGTCCACTTTGATAGCAAAACCACCCTCATTGATGAGCGCCGGTATGTCGCGATTCATGTTGCAGCCACCGGCAATCTTGCTCCAGGCCGGATTCAACCGGTTTTGCCATCGCCGCACATTTTCGTCAGGCGCCCTCCCATGCTCACAAAAGAGCAATCGTCCCCCGGGCCTCAGAACACGGCGCATACCTTCAAGCGCTGTTTTCGTATCCGTAATCGTACATAAGGTGTAGGTCATCAGTATGGTGTCAACACTGTTGTCATCCAGCGGGATCTGTTCACCCGGTAAATCAATGAACTCTATGTCCATGTCGGTCTCGTCAACGGCCGGCTGTGCTTTGCGCCGCATGCCTGCCGATGGTTCCAGTGCCCAGATCTTTCTGACCTTCGACCGATCGTAGAAGGGTACATTGAGACCGCTGCCAAAACCTATTTCCAGGATCTCTCCCTCGGCCTCCGGCACGATCTTTTGCCGTTGTTTTTGATTCGGGCTCGCCGAACAGGCGAAGTTGATCATGTGCGGCAGTATGCGTTCTTCATACCAGCTCAATCCAGGTCCCCTCCTTCGAATAAAGGTTCAACATGTTGCTCCGCTTCCACGCCTTCTTGCGTACTTGTTAACAGTTCATTCCTCATCGAGATATACGTGCTGATACGGACGAGTTCGAATCCTTCGCCCGCCAGCTTCGGCAGCTCACTCTCCAGCATCGTCAGCGTCTCCGGGTACGGGTGACCGATGCCAACAGCGAATCCACGTTGCCTCGCCAGTTTCTTCAGTCGCCTGAATTGCCGCTCCAGGGTGCCAGGTGCCTGATCGGGATCGAGGAAAACATCGCGCCTGACAGCCGGCACGCCCGCTTCCCGCGCCAGTTTGAGCGCGACGCTTGCGTGCGTCGTATAGCTGTCCACGAAAAAGAGGTCGCCATGAAGCCGGATCTCCTCCATCAGCCAGGCCATGTGCCCCGGGTGCTGCGTTAGCAAACTGCCACGATGGTTGTTAATGCCGATGACATGCGGCACCGATTCGAAATCTTCTGCAAACGCGCTCGCAAACTGCCGGCGGGTCATGTCCAGCAGCAAGCCGCCCGGCTCAGCGCTTGCCTGTTGTGTTACCGATTGGAGTGGAAGGTGCAACAGGACCTCCTTGCCACTCGCATGCGCGATTTCTGCCAGCGCTTTGCCCCTTGGTGTAGCGGGCAACACCGCGTAGGCCACCGGGCCCGGCAATTGCAAAGCACGCTCGCCGGCGGCGAGTCCGTAGCCGAGGTCGTCAATGATGATGGCAATGCGCGGCATCGTGTGCGAACCATCGGCCAGCGCCGGCAGCGCCAGGACGCTGATAGCACTCAGGATTGTTCGCCAGGGGGTCATCGCCTGGTGTTGGATCAAAGCGCCTGCGAGTGCATGACTCGCTGATTGCGAATCTGCTCGAGCGCCTCGATCAACTGCGCGTCGTTCTCACGATCGACGCTGGCGGTAGCGCTCAACCCCGGATATTCACCGGATCCCTCAACCACGATGTCCGGTACGATGCCGATCTCGTGAATCGAGTCACCGGAGGGGGTGTAGTAATGAGACGTCGTGAGCTTGATCGCACGCCCTCTCGACAGCGGTATCACCGTCTGCACAAGACCCTTGCCAAAAGTTGTTGTGCCGATGATCAACGCCCGTTCATGGTCCTGCAACGCGCCCGCCACAATTTCGGAAGCAGACGCTGATCCGCCATTCACCAGCACCACGACGGTGCCGCCGTCCATAATGTCGCCGATTTCTGCATAGCGTCTGAAACGGGATTCCGGCGTTCTTCCTTCTGCGGTAACGATAATTCCTTCATCGAGGAACAGGTCGGAAACCTCAACCGCTGCATCGAGGATGCCGCCCGGATTGTTTCGCAGATCAAGAATCAGCCCGGCAAGCATGTCGCCGGTTTGCTCCTGCACCTCGTCCGTCATTTCATCAATCGCACGACTCAATTCGTCGGCGGTGGATTCGTTAAATTGGCTTAAGCGAACATAACCATATGACGGCTGCAGAATTTCATAACGTACACTTGCGACTTTAATTTTTTGCCGTGTCAGGTTAAACGTCAGCGGATCGTCATAGTTCTGACGGCGCACCGTGATCGTAACCGGCGTGCCGGCTTTACCGCGCATTTTGTCAATCGCGTCGTTCAGGCCGTCATTGCGCACCGATACGCCATCAATTTCAATAATCTCGTCACCGCTTTCGATGCCAGCACGCTGCGCCGGCGTGTCGTCGATCGGGGAAATGACCAGGATCGCGCCTTCGCGCGTGCTTACTTCCAACCCCACGCCCGAGTACCTGCCCCTGGTGCTGTTACGAATTTCCCGGTACTCCTGCGCATCCAGAAATTCCGAGTGCCGGTCGAGTCCCGAGACCATGCCGCGAATCGCACGGTCCATGAGTTCCTTATCATCTATTGGCTCGACGTAATCGCGACGTACGCGCTGCATGACTTCGGCGATCAGGCGCGTATCCTCCCAGGTCAGCTCCTTGCTGCCTGCGGCGTCCCTGTTGGCCACAACATCGCCGCCCAGCGACAGGCTCAAGCCTAAGATCGTGCCGATGACGAGGACCAGGATTACCCGGGTTTTCAATGACATGCAATTCTCCAAACGCGATTGCCCGGGCCTTTGCGGGCGCCGAAAGCGGCTCGACGATAGCACAGCAAGATGCCGAATGCCGCGAACTAAAGGTGCCAGGTTTATTTATTAATGGTGCCGGATCGCTGCTGTCCCATAAACTCTTTACCGGCGTTAGAAATTCGCGGCTGAAGCCGCTCCCACAGGTCTACTTAGTAACGTAGGAGCGGCTTCCAGCCGCGAATGCGCGCAGCGGTCCGCAGCAGTCGATGCCGGAAA
>JADFGH010000188.1 GCA_022567775.1 Pseudomonadota bacterium
AAAATCTCCGCCCGGATTCATGGGCAGCAGTTTCTGAGTGGCCCACAACGCGACGGCAGAAGCGCCTGCCCGTGAACACTCAAGCGTAATTTCACCGAGATGCAATTCTGCAGAGCTGAAATAGGTATAGGGCGAGTCGTGCTTGTACAGGACACCAACCTTGGGATCACGAAACAATATGCAGCCGCAGCCGTACGGTTGCAATCCGTGTTTGTGGGGGTCGATGACGATCGAATCGACCTCTGCGATGCGATCGAATGCCTGCCGCGCATCGGCACCTAATTCGCTGGCGATATGAAAGTAGCCACCATAGGCGGCGTCGACGTGCACTCGAAAATCGTATTTCTGACGCAGATCCAGGATCCCGGATAAAGGATCGACGGCCCCCGTGCCAGTGGTGCCCAGCGTCGCAACGACGGTGCCGACATTGCCCGACTTCAATTGTTCTTCGAGCGCCGCAACATCCATGCGGCCGTCGGGCGTGACCGCAATCAACGCAAAATTCAGACCCAGAACTTCGCTGATTCTGCTGTGTGTGTAGTGCGACTGGGACGATGCAACAATTGTCTTGCCTGGCTGCAGCCGGCCGGCGACCCAGAGTGCTTCGAGGTTCGCCATGGTGCCGCCTCCGCACAGATGACCGAGTGGCTGGTCCAGCCCGAACATGTCACCAAGCGCGGCAACGCATTCAAGCTCCATCGCGGAACTGGCGCGACCACCATCCAGCGCATGATTATTGGGGTTGATCCACATCGACATTGCGTAGGCCATGCGCGCTACCGGGTGCGGCGGTTTCAGCATCTGACCCGCATACAAGGGATGCTCGTACGGATAGTTGTCCTGCATTCTTTCAGCGGCCTGCTGCAATACCGCTGTCATCGGCGTCCAATCGTAATCGACTGCGAAATCCGGCAGGTCCGAAAAGCCATCGGCCAGGGTCTCGAGCGCGCCCTGCAAGATCCTGAGCTCGTTCTGGTTGATCATCAGCAAATCTTTTCCATGAATAAAAAACCCGCTGAGCTTACATTAATAATGCCTGACGCTCTTCGGTACAATTACGGCCCATGGATCTCATCGCACTGGCGGTACCGTTCTTCCTGATCGCGCTGCTGGTCGAGCTTGCAGTGGATCGCGTGCGTGGCACGGGCTACTACCGGACCAGCGACGCCATCAACAGCCTGAGTGCCGGCACGCTGAGCACCACGATCGGATATTTCACGCGGCTTTTTCCCGCCGCAATCTGGGCCTTCGTGCTGCAGGGTTTTGCACTCATCGAGGTCGATCTCGCCTGGTTCGACCTGTCGGCGCGGGGCATCGCACTCTGGCTGCTGGCGATACTGGCATTTGATTTTTGTTACTACTGGGCGCATCGCTGCGGTCATGAGATCTCGATACTGTGGGCGTCGCATGCGGTGCATCATCAAAGCGAGGACTACAACCTGTCCACGGCGCTGCGCCAGACCAGTACCGGCTTCCTGTTCACCTGGATCTTTTATCTGCCGCTGTTCCTGCTCGGCATGCCGTTCGAGGTGTTTCTGACGGTCAACGCGATCGACCTTATTTACCAGTTCTGGGTCCACACCCAGCATATCGGCAAGCTTGGGTGGCTCGATCGCGTGTTGGTCACACCATCGAATCATCGCGTGCATCACGCACAGAACCAGATTTACATCGACAAGAACTATGGCGGCATCCTGATTCTCTGGGATCGCCTGTTCGGGACCTTCCAGGAGGAACTCGATGACGAGCCCGTCGTTTTCGGGGTACGCAAGCCACTCGCGAACTGGAATCCGTTCTGGGCCAATATCCAGGTTTACAGTTACCTGTGGTTCGACGCGGTCCGTACCCGGCGCTGGAGAGACAAACTGGGCATCTGGATTCGGCGCACGGGATGGCGGCCGGCGGATGTCGCGGCGCAATTCCCGAAAGAGAGTCACCAGCTCGCGTCATTTCAGAAATTCAAGCCGCCTCTCGGGAACGCCATGCGCCGCTACCTGGCCTGGCAATTCGTTGTTACCGCCTTTGGCGTCCTCTGGATCGGTAACTTATTCGCGGTGTCGGGCGCTAATGCAGTATTGCTGCCGTGCGTGCTGCTGTGGGCCACCTTGTATTCGTTTGGCCTGCTCAGCGAATCACGTGCCTACGCACTGCGTTTCGAGCTGCTGCGATTGTTTGCCATCCTGCCGCTGGGCGTTGCAGGTATGCTGCAGCTGTCGCTCCTCGAGCCACAGTCGTCCGCGGTGGTCTGGAGCGCAGTCATCGTCTACGGCCTGGTTTCCGCGACGGCCCTGCGCTTCGCGGCGGGCTCCCTGGCTGCAACAGTTTCCGGTATGGATTAAGAGGATTTGCCAAATGCTGGAAATATGCATATATTACGCCATATGGCAAGACTTGTTGAAAACCTGGACTTCGGCGCTGAACCGCGACCGCTGGAGGACTTCGATCGGGCCGAGATCGACCGCGTCGCGCTGAAAGCGTTCTTCAATTTGGCCGAGGAATGGGAACTCAGCCGCGATCAGGCAATGACGCTGCTGGGCAGTCCCAGCGAGCGGACTTTCTATCGATGGCGCGAGGGCAGGGTCTCCCGCCTGCCGAAGGACACGTTGGAGCGCATCAGCGTGATGATGGGTATCTATAAAGCCGCCCACATCTTGTTGCCGGTGATCGAGCGGGCGAATGCCTACGTAAAGCGACCCAACACTTCGTTCGGCGGAGAATCTGCGCTGGATATCATGTTGAAGGGCCGCGTAGATAATCTCTACCAGGTTCGGCGTCATCTGGACGCCTGGCGTGGCTAGCATCCGCCGACGAAACCTCAAGGGCACAAAACAGCTACGAATCATCCCGTCCCGGTTCCCGCCAATCACCCTGTTTGAGCGACTGGTTGCTACCGATGAGTTAGAGGCTGCATACGCGATCGAATCAATGACCAACGATCGGGTGCAGGCAGAGGTTGGAAACCTGTTTTTGGTGGACAAAGCCGATTGGGTAACGGGACCGGGGGCCACGGTAGTGATGGCGCCGTTTACCCACATTGGCCGCGAGAGTCGTTTCAGTGACGGCAGCTATGGCGTTTACTATGCAGGCCTTGATGAGCAAACCACCATCGTAGAAACCGTTTTCCATGCACAGCGGCGCATGCGAGAGACAAATGAGCCAGCGATCGAACTGGATATGCGCTGCTACGCCGGCATCATCCGGGAACCACTTGATGACATTCGTGGCAAAGCCTACGCACACCTTCGAGACCCGGATTTGAGCACGTGGGGAGGGTGCCAGGTGTTTGGCGCGGAGCGAAGGGAGGCTAATGCGTTTGGCATGCTCTATCGAAGTGCCCGGCATGCCGGCGGCGAGTGTATTGCCGGCTTCACCCCAAAAGCTGTCTCCCGGCCGAGACAGGGCAAGCACTTGCGTTACTGCTGGAACGGAACCCGGATTGACCGCGTGATTGATGTCAAGGAAATCCGCCTACTGTGATTCAGTCTGCCCGGTACTGCCCATGACCTGCAGACCTCCGAATTTGCGCAGAATATAGGCAGGAAAATGACGGTCAAAGAGATCTCTCTGGACCAGGCACGCCGCATTGCGCTGGCCGCGCAGGGTTTCGATCGGCCGCGGCCGCAAGGCGATGTCGATATTCGACACATCCGTCGGGTAATCCGGCAAATCGGCCTGTTACAGCTCGATTTCGTCAACGTCCTGGTACCGGCCCATTACCTGGTGCTGTATTCCCGCCTTGGCGCCTATGAACGGGCCCGCCTGCACCATTTGGTGTACCAGCGGCGAGAATTTACCGAGCAGTGGGCACACGAGGCCTCAATCGTGCCGGTGGAGCGTTGGCCGTTGCTGGAATACCGGCGGCAGGATTATCAACCCTGGCCAGGCAGCCCGATCACAAAACTTAAAGGGAAATCTAAATATCTCAAGCAAGTACTTGATGTAATTAATAATAATGGTGCAGTCACCGCTCAGGATTTGCCGCCAGTTCCGGGACCAAAGCGCAGGCCCGGGGACTGGCATCGATCTCTGCCACGCTGGGCGCTGGAATGTCACTTCGGCTCGGGCGAGGTCGCCGTGGCGAACCGCTTGCCCAACTTCCAGCGGGTTTACGATCTTCCCGAACGGCTTATCGACGCACAGCACCTCGAAAGACGTGTCCCCCGCGACGATGCGCAACGCGAGCTGCTGCGCCTGGCGGTCGAGTCGTACGGCATAGCGACGCTGCGCGACCTCGCGGACTACTACCGGATGTCGGCACACGAGGCCGCGCCCAGGGTGGCGGAGCTGGTGGAGAGCGGTGATGTCTGCCCGGTCGAAGTGGAGGGCTGGAAGGAACCGGGCTTGCTTGCCAAAGGCGCACGCACGCCCCGCAAACTGTCGTGCTCGTCGTTATTGTCACCCTTTGATCCGCTGGTGTGGTTCAGGCCGCGAGTGGAACGACTGTTCGATTTTCACTATCGCATCGAAATTTATGTGCCGGCGAACAAACGCAAATGGGGCTATTACGTGTTGCCCTTCCTTCTGGACGACAGGATCGTTGCACGGGTTGACCTGAAAGCGGACCGCAAGAATAAACAGCTACTCGTTTTGGCTACGCACAAGGAAGAGAACATCGATGAAGATCGCAGCATCAAGCACCTTGCGGAGGAACTCGAATCACTTGCGTCGTGGCTGGATCTTGAGCGCGTCAAGGTCTCACGCCGTGGGCCGTTCGCCCGCAAGCTTGCGGATTGCATCAGGGCAAGATGAAATTATTCTCGTATTACCGAGTCGCTGGATCGCGTTTGCTTTTGGGGCCGCCGGGAGGCGGCCCTTTGCATTAGTGGCCGATGACCCAGGTAACGAATGTGATGTGACGCGTGCCATCCGGGTCGGTCCGCATGAACGTCTCTTGCTGCCCCCGCCGTCCCAGGGAGGCACCCCAGCCGATGTCGCTGTTGTTGCCGGGCCGGGCTTTATTGCAGCCCTTGCCGGGAGGCGCGTTACAACCGTCATTGCCACCATCACCACCACCGCCACCACCGGAATCGCCGGGGTCGTAGTAGGAATCGTAGGTATCCGAATCGCTGTAATTAGTCTCGAGCTGCTCATAGTCATGCGCGTTGGGATACGCGTATGGCGGATCCTGGTAGTCCATGCAGCTGTCCAGTGACTCGTTACCGAAGACCTCGTCCTGGTGACCGAGACCGAGATCGTGGCCGAGTTTCTGGCAG
>JADFGH010000189.1 GCA_022567775.1 Pseudomonadota bacterium
CCGTGGCCTCGGCGATCGCGCGCGCCCAGGTGGGGCTGCCGTGCTGGTCATCGACAATCCGCAATTCCTCCCGCTCGGCGGCCAAGCCCCGCATGGTCCTGAGGAAGTTGGCCCCGCGCGATGAATAGACCCAGGCGGTGCGCAGGATCAAGCAGGTACAGCCCACCGCGGCAATCGCCTGCTCGCCGGCAAGTTTCGAACGGCCATAGGCGTTGATCGGGCCGGTCGCATCGTCTTCGCGGTAGGGCCGCGTCGAGCGACCATCGAACACGTAATCGGTGGAATAATGCACCAGCGCCGCACCCAGGCGCTTGGCTTCCTCGGCCAAAACTCCCGGCGCTGCGCCGTTGATGGCCTGGGCCAGGTCGGGCTCGCTTTCCGCCCTGTCGACGGCGGTATAGGCCCCGGCATTGACGATGAGCCCCGGTGCGGTCTCGCGCACTGCCCCGCGGATCGTATCCGCCGACGCGAGATCCAGCGCCGAACGGTCGCTTTGTACGCGCGGTACGATTCCCCAAACTTCTCTTCGAGATAGGCCTCTTCGTGCCTGATCGCCAGGTGATAGATCAGCCAGCCGCAGAGAGGCGTGAGAATCAGGATCCAGATGTTTGACAGTATGACGGCGAAGCCGATGCAAAAAATAATCATCCCTAGGTACATCGGATTGCGTGTAAATCGATACAGTCCGGCAACAACGATTTCCGGCGTCGGTGTCCAGGGTTTGGGGTCTTGGCCCGATTCCACGAACTGACGGAAGGGCAATACAACCAATATCAGCACGGATGCGACAGCGATCAGTCCGCCGATCCAGTAACGTTCCGGCGTTGCCAATGCCGAATCAGGAAAAATCGGCAGAAAACGGCCGAGTATGTGACCGGCAACGATGGTTGCAATCGGCAGGATGGGCGGCGGGAATTTTACCGCCGCAGCATGTTCGTCATTAGTTTCTATCTTCTCGTTTCCTTGAACTCAGTACAGCGCGATCGGATTACCGGGTGATCCGGTTGCGCCCTTCAGTTTCAATGGTGCCCAGACAAACAGGAACTCGTATGCTTTGTCGTTCACCAGTTGCGTCAAGTCGAGATTTTCGATGTTCCAGATGCCGCGTTTGGTTTGTAGTTTGAGGTGGCACTCGAATGGCTGCGGACCCTCGCCGGCGAAATTTGGCCCGACTGCTTCAGTTGGCCAGGAATCAGCGCCGGTCAGGATAATTTTTCGGCTTGCCAGGTACTCACAGGCAGACAAGCCAAACCCTGGTGAGCCCGCATTGAACGCATCACGGCGCCGGGCTTTTTCCGCCGCATCGAAGGTATCCCAGTCGCTGGGATGCCAGATATTTCCGTGCCCGGTGTACAGGAAAACGCAATCGCCTTCGCCGATCGGATCGATGCCCTGCCGTTCGACCATCGCTTTGACGTCATCATCGGTAACGATGCCGCGATCATTCCTGTTCATCTCTGTCGGGATTGGCAGCGTCCCGCCTCGCAGTGCAACGGCGTCAAGCAATACGCCCCTGCACACAAATCCTTTTTGGCCCACATGTTCGACCCCCAGTGGCCCGAGTCCGTACCCCGTTACGTCCGGGTCTTCGAGGTAGCGCCCGTTATAGTAGAAGTGTCCTTTGGACGTGCGCACGCCGATGTGCCCGGGTCCATCGAATTGCGTGCCGACTTGCCCGATTTCGGTGGTCACCAACTCATCGTTGTACACGACTTGCTGCGGACCCATCGGATCACCGGTTGGCAAACCGGGAATCGTCAGCCGGTAGCTTCGCTCACCGAATACAGGCGCATCGCTTGCATAGATCTTGCCGAGCGTCGCGACCTTGCCGTGCCGCACGAGGCCCATGGCCTTGAGGACCATCTCGGGGGTGGTTCGATTGACTGCCCCGGCTTTGTCATCCGGACCCCATTCGCTGGGCGCCCAGTTGTCATCTAAAGGCTCGTCATTAAATTCCTGCGCGTTGGCAGTGGTGGCAGCAACGAGACCGAGTAATGCAAAGCTCTGTAATAGTGTCTTCATTATTATTTCTTCTTGTTTTCAACTGAATCGAGAAAGTGCTCGAGAATGCTTCTGTATTCGTCCGGCTTCTTGCTGAGCGTCCCGTGAGCGGCGTCCAGGATCACGATCAGTTTTGAGCCGGGTATGAGTTGTTGAAATTCAGCTACTCTTTCCGGTCTTGCTTCATCAAATTGGCCTGCGATAAACAACACCGGCACATCTATTTCATGCAGTCGATCGGTGACGTCGAAATCGATCAGCGTTCCGGTCGCATGAAACTCCGTTGGCCCCCACATCGTTTCATAGACAAACCGGCCCGGTGGCGCACCGTCGCATTCAGGGGGGCTTTCGGCTCGCTCGCCGCCATACACATGACGCTCGTAAAAAACATCTGACGCTGCCTGGTATTCGTCCGAATCGGTGGTGCCGGCTTGTTCGTGTTCGGTCAGCGTTCGCTGAACGTCCTCGGGCAACTGGCTGCGCAAAAAGTTGGCATCTTCGATCCACATCCTGGTACTCAGGAGCGGCGAAGATAGAATTACCGACGCGATGCCGTGGGTGCCTTTTTCCAGGACATAGGCAGCCGCCAGAGAGCCACCCCAGGAATGGCCGAGCAGGTGCATCTCATCGAGTCCAAGCTGCTGCCTGACGGTATGCAATTCCTCGACGAAACGCTCGACGGTCCACAGCGACGGATCGTCAGGCCGGCCGGAGCGGCCTGAACCGAGCTGGTCATAGCGTACGATTGGCCGCTCATTCCCCAGAATGTCGAGCCGCGAGTATCCGCAGATTCTTCCGCCCGGACCGCCATGCAGTACCAGCAGCGGAATACTTGGGCCGGTTCCCGAGACGCGGTACCAGACGGGACCGCCCGGGACTTCGATAAATCCCTGGCCGGGTTGCGGATTTTCGCGGCTTATTCCAGCAGAGCATAAGGCTAGCAGCAGGGCGGCGAGCAATATTCTTTTCATTCTTGTTGGCCCTTTGGTGTTGGTCGATCGCAGTGTAGGCGATAGCGGCTGCGTTGTCCGCATCCGGAACATATTCACAATGCAAGCAAACGATGTGCACTGCTGATGCATCAAAGGGTCATTGAATCAACGCAGATAGAGGGTAACCAGGATGGTGTCGCGCCGGTTTGTTGTATTCGCGGTTTTTTTGCTGATGCTTGCGGCGGCCCCGGTGTGGGCAAACACTGCGAATATTGCAGCGAAGGTCAGGACTGTCGCCTGCCTGATGGAGGACGACAACAGGTCGCACCTTCTTCCTGAAGATCGGCTACGCGTGGACGCCCTGCACAGGTCTTATTCGCCGGAGTCGTCTTCTTGCGACTTGATGATGACGTGCTTGCCCGTGCTGTTGTATGGATCGCCGCCCGTGCTGAAATCCTCGTCGACGGCCAGCTCATTAACTTCCTTCAGTTCGGAATGACGTACCTGCACGTTACTGAGGTCGGTGTCGACCTGTACCGGTGCTTTGCGTGCAACTTCCGCTTGTCGTGTCTTTTGTGTGTTCATCGCCTTGTCTCAATAAATCAATTACTTGCGCCTACTAATTCTGAACCACTTGAGCTCTGAAGATTCTGTTATTCGTCGGGTGGTTGCTACCTTTCGTCGGAAAATTGCCGTTGGTCGGGCTAGATCGACCGTTCGTCGGAGCTGTCGAAAATGGAGCCCAACCCGCATAATCGAATCGAATTTCCAGGCGGAGGCATGGTGATGTCGATTGGTCGTGTTTTAGCAGCTATTGGCACCATAATTTTCACGTTCACAGTGTGGGCACAGTCACCCGGTGTTCACCTCGGCGATCTGAGCTGGCCGGAGGCCGAGCGGCGCTACGCGGAGACGCCGATCGTGATTATTCCCTTTGGTGCCGGTGCCAAAGAGCATGGGCCGCACTTGCCGATGAACGCCGATCGCGTGGTCATGGATCACCTTATCAACGCCGCCATCGAATCCAGTGATGTGATTGTTGCACCGCCAATCCTGCACGGCTGGTTCCCCGCTTTCCGTGAATTTCCGGGCACCGAAGTTGCCGATCCAAAGGTATTCCAGGACTACGTTTTCCACGTCGGACTGTCGCTGGCGAAACAGGGCGCACAACGAATTGTTTTTCTGAATACCGGCATCGCCAACGCAACCGGTTTACCGATTTCGATAGCGGCACGCGAGATTCGCGTGCAGACAGGTGTGCCGACACTGGTGGTTTCCTGGGGCGATCTGGAAACCGAAGAAATCGATGCGCTGCAGGAACAGCAGATGGGCGGGCACGGAGACGAGATCGAAACCTCGATCAACCTCTATTTGCAGCCGGATCTCGTCAATATGGACCTTGCAGTCGAAGACTACGGGGACCGTACGCCGAAGGAATACGGCGGCTACCAGCCGGGCGTACTTGCGCGCGACCCCGCCGATCCGTTGTATTCAGAATCCGGAATTTTCGGCGATGCAACCCTGGCAACACCGGAAAAGGGCAAGGCAGCACTCGAGGTACTGACTCGTGAATGGCTCAAAGCGCTGGATGGCTTTGCGCAAGTACCGCTGGTGCGCCGGCAATGATGGCCTCCGACCCTTTGCCGGATCGCTCGCTGGGGCGAGCTCCTACGTCACTCCTGTAGGAGCTCGCCCCAGCGAGCGAAATTTCCAAGTCAGGCGCTATTCCGAATCTGACCTCGACATTCGCGCCTCGCAATCTTCGGAACCATCGCTGATCTTGTTCGGAACGATTTGCGAAGAGAGCGTGTAGGTCTCACCTGCTTCAACCGAGACCGTAAGCTCGTGGGTGTTCCTGGCAAAAAGACTTTGGTAGCAGGTGACAATCAGGACGTGGATTCCTGGTGAAACTCTTACAGAATTCGCCGTTACTGAAACTGACTTTCCATCGACGGACTTGATTACTACCGCTCTCGGGCTGAAAAGCACTGTGCCGCGGGAGGCGCCCAGTATCACTGCGCTGTTCGACGCCGACGAGTCAGAGGCGTCAATCATGTCAGTCGTGCCGCAGCCGATCACAAGTGTTGCGATTAGTCCAGTTAACACGCAAGTCGACTTTCGTCGTAACGTATTCATGACTTATTCCAAAATGCAGGGCTGTTCCTCGATGATCGATTATCTGTCAATTGCTGCATTGACAGTGGTCGTCTATTCTACAGCTGTCAAATTGCGGGCGGTGGCAGGTGGCCCAGTACTGATTCGATAGC
>JADFGH010000190.1 GCA_022567775.1 Pseudomonadota bacterium
CCGAGGAAATCCAGACGGCTTATGAGGAAGGCTACACGAGGCCGGTCCTGTTGCACGATGGCAGCAAAATTGTCTTCCGCAAGGTCAACAGGGACTATGATCCAACCAGCCGGGCCGCAGCATTTTCTTTCCTGCGTGACAGCGTTAACGCAGGGGAAATCATAACCGGACTCTTATATATAGATGAAGAAACCGGCGACATGCATGATCTTTCGGGAAGCGTCGAGCAACCGTTGTCGCAGATCCCATACCAGGAACTGAACCCTGGCAACGACCAACTGGCGAAACTCATGGACCGGTACCACTAGCAGGAGCGGCGTTTTGTACAGGGATGTGTAAGCAGCGACCTCGCCGCGATCCAATCAACATAAAAACAAAGGGTCCCCGGAATGAATAACGACAGAAGACGATTTTTGAAAACAAGCCTTCTTGGCGGCGCCGTGGTTGCTGCAGGATGCACACCCGGTGCCGACAGGCAACAGGAAGTAGACTCCGAGCCATCCGCTCCACTGAAAATTCTGATCCTGGGTGGCACCGGCTTCATAGGACCGCACATGGTTCGCGAAGCACTGCGCCGCGGTCATGAAGTCAGCCTGTTTAATCGCGGCCGGACAAACAACGAGCTGTTTCCCGACCTGGAATTGCTGGTCGGCGATCGCAACAGCGGTTTGCAGGCGCTGGAGGGCGGCAAGTGGGACGCCGTTGTCGACAATTCAGGTTATGTGCCGCGACAGGTCGAAGATTCGGCACGGCTGCTCGCGTCAGCGGTGTCTCATTATCTGTATATCTCCACCATTTCGGTTTATGCCGTTTCTCCTGTGCCGATCACTGAAGAGTCGCCACTGGCGACAATGGAGGATGAGACTGTCGAGGAAGTCACCGGTGAATCCTATGGCCCGATGAAGGCGCTCTGCGAGCAACGCGTGATGGCGCAGGTTGGCGCCGATCGAACGACCGTTCTTCGTCCGACCTATATCTGCGGTCCGGGAGACCGAACTGACCGGTATACATACTGGCCCGTCCGCACGATGCGCGGCGGCGAAATGCTGTGGCCCGGAACGCCGGAAGACGATATTCAGATGATCGATGTCCGCGATCTTGCGAATTTCACGGTTGATTGCCTGGAAACCAAAATCTTCGGAACATTCAATACAGTGACTCCGATGAGATCATTCAAGATGGGCGATTTGCTGGAAGATTCACTGGCTGTTACTGACGCCGATATGACGCCAGTCTGGGTCGACAAGGATTTCATCTCGGAGAACGAAGTTGCAGAGGGCGGTGGCCTGCCGATATGGGAACATCCGGATGGAGAGTTTGCGGCACTTTCATATGTTGACGGAAGCCGCGCGGCGGCTGCCGGGCTGAAGAATCGTCCGACCCGAGAAACCGCTCGCGATACGATTAGCTGGTGGAAGACCTTACCGGCTGATCGTACCGATAAGCTGCGAGCCGGTCTGGGCGCCGACAAGGAAGCGGACTTGCTTCGGCGCTGGCACCAGCAGAACGCGTAACCGCGAATAATTTTGGGGCCGCCCGCATGCACGGGCGTGTAGGAAATTTTGAGCCAATTATTGGTCAGGATTGGTGAAAACGCATACAGTTTCACGCGTCAGATTGTAACAAATTGATTATTAAGGTAATTACGATCTGAAAAAGGTCGGGATCACTGCATCCAAAGCCTAAGCGAGGCGCATCTGAATGATGAAAAGCAGCTAAGCTGTATAGACAAATATTGGAGTTAGTAATGGACGAAGAACTATTTATACCCATCGTGATGTTTATTTGCATCGCGGTCGTTTTCAGTCTCTGGTTTTACTTCAGATACAAGGCTCGCTTAGCAACCCAGCAGACGTTCCGGCTGGCGCTGGAGAAGGGCAGTGAGCTGAGTCCGGAATTTATCAGGCAGCTTGGTGAGCCCGAGCCCAGCAAAGACAAGGACCTGAGACGGGGCCTGATCTGGCTGGCACTTGGATTGGCGCTGGCGGTTTTGGCCGTCGGAATTGGCGAACCGGAGGCGACCGGGAAAATCCTGGGCAGCGCTGCGTTCCCGGGTTTAGTCGGCGCAGCATACTTGATTATGTGGCGATATGGGGCGCGGAAAGAATAATCGCGATCAGTGAAAAATCGGGGGCACCAGGGATCGGCGATCATGAACTTGTCGCACAGGTGTTGGCGCAACAGGATTCGGCCGCATTCGGCGAGCTGGTCCGGCGCCATCAGTCCCAGGTCCGGAATTTCCTGCGCAAGCTTACGCGTGATTATGTTCTCGCCGATGACCTTGCGCAGGATGCATTCCTGCATGCCTGGGACAAGCTACACACCTACCGCGGACATGGAACATTCATTGGGTGGTTGCTGAAAGTTGCTTACACGACTTTCCTGCAATCGAAAAGAAAGTCATCTCGATACGGCGAAATACTTGAGGAAATGGGACACGACGCAGAGGCGCGCGGCGGCCAGCAGATGCAGCAATCAGAGGACATTTCAAACCTCGATAAATTCCTTGCAGTCTTGACGGAGGAAGAACGAGCGGTGATGATTCTCTCTTATGCCTGCGGGCTGTCGCACAGGGAAATCGGCGACGCCGCGAACATGCCGATTGGAACCGTCAAGTCGGTTATCTTTCGCAGCAAGGAAAAAATCAGGGAAAGTTTTGACATCGAAGATCATAAATATGGCTGAGCGACTAAAGGATGATGCAGACCTGAAGCTCGAAGCGTTGTTCAGGTCCGAGCCTGTGCGGGATGATGGATTTTCTGCCAGGGTATTGGTGCGTGTCCGGCGACAGATGTGGGTGCGGCGCTTGTCTTTGCCAATAGCAATTGCAATTGGCGCAGTATTCGCTGTGAAACCGCTTGCTCAGCTCGCAGACTCTATTCCGAAGATTGTGGGCATCGTTCCGCAAGGCCTGGCGAACATCATTGATTTGCCACTGGACGGGATGTTGCAGGGAACCATCATCATTCCTGGCATCATGTTGCTTGCCGCGATGTTGATGATCGGGCGAATGCTGGAAGAATAAGGCGCGCTCGCTGAGCGCGGATTACAATCTCGCGACGGCTGCGAGCAAGACCGGTGCGAGTACCGGTAAGTCCACACCGGACAAATTACCCTTACATGATCTGGTGATCCATAAATGGTCCCTGGTCATTGTTTCGATCTCCGTGCTCGTATACATTGCGATGATGAACTTGCGTCATCAGGTTGAGGAGTTGTTGCCGAACTGGGAGCGGTGGTATCCGAGTTTGTTCGACGCAGCAAGTGATCTCGGCCTGATCAGGGCAGAAGTCTGCGATCCCGGCTCCCTGCTCCTCACCCGACGCCATGCGAAGATCCGCCAACGCGCAGAAGAGGCGCATCGTCAAAAATGGGGTGGGTAGGTGCGCGAATACGCGGGTAAAATCCATTGACGTTTGACCTCGAAACTATCCGCGCCCAGTTTCCCTCGCTTTCGATCATCGATGGCGAATCGCCGCGGATCTATTTTGACAATCCCGGCGGCACCCAGGTGTCACAGATGGTCGTCGACAGAATGAGCGACTGCCTGATCCAGTCAAACGCGAACATTCAGGGATACTTTCGTACCTCGCAAATGGTCGATGGGATAATCGAGGGCGCGCACGAGGCGATGGCCGACCTTCTCAATGCGCAGTCAGGCGATGAGATTGTGTTCGGACAGAACATGACGACGCTGACGCTGCACATCTCGAGATCGATCGGACGTTGCTTTAAACCGGGTGACGAAATCATCCTCTCTTGCATGGATCACGATGCAAACGTCGCGCCCTGGCTTCTGCTGGCCCGGGACCTTGGCCTTGAGGTCCGATGGATGCCGTTCAATACCGAGACCTTCGAGTTTGATCTCGACAAGCTCGATGCCCTCCTGACGGACAGGACGAAACTGGTTTGTGTTGCTGGCGCCAGTAATCTGACAGGCACGATCAACGACATAAAAGCGATCAGTGCAAGGGCGCACGACGCCGGGGCGTGGACCTACATCGATGCCGTGCAGTCGGTGCCTCATGTATCTACCGATGTGCAGGACCTTGGCTGCGATTTCCTCGTTTGCTCCGCGTACAAATTCTTCGGACCGCATCAGGGCATGCTTTGGGGCAGGCGTGAACTGCTGGAAATGCTCGAGCCGTACAAGGTACGGCCCGCGTCAGAAAAGATACCGGCCTGCTTTGAAACCGGCACCCAGAATCATGAAGGCATGGCCGGCACTACGGCAGCAGTCGACTATTTCGCCTGGATCGGTGAGTCGATGGCCGCCCGGTATCAGGAGCAGAACAGCCACTTCGAGGGCCGGCGCAAATACGTGCACGCGGCCATGGATTGCCTGTTCGCGTATGAGCGGGATATTGCGGCGCACCTTATTAACGGTTTGCAGCAATTGCCCGGCGTGCGAATTCAGGGCATTACAGCGGCCGATGCGATGGACCGCCGGGTGCCCACCGTGTCATTTACCGTCGATGGCGTCGCATCTGACTCAATTGCCAGAGCATTGGCGGCGCAGAACATATTTGTCTGGAGCGGCCACTACTACGCGATTGAAGTCGCGAAATCGCTGGGCATCTACGATTCAGGCGCAGTCCGCATCGGACCGGTGCATTACAATTCGGTCGCCGAAATCGACCAGCTCCTTAACGCGCTGGACAGCATCCTGCGGCGTGCAAACGTAGCGTAATGTCAAACTGCCGCCGGCAGTCACAGCGCCCGATACTATCTTCGAGTGGCCCGGCAATTGCTGCGGCATCTACTAATACTGTCATTATGGCGCCGTCGCAGGCGCACTATTGTTGCCAAAACAATCAATAATAATCAGGGGTACGATTATGAAAAAGATACTGATCTCGACTATTTTCACATGCCTCATATTCTTTGCGGGCTCGGGGGCTGTTTCGGCACAGGATGACGGAATGCTGGTCATTCCGGTTGAGTTGTTTACCTGCACTTACAACAACCGACAAGACCCGGATGATCTGGACAAAGTAATTGACAGATGGAACGCCTGGGCGGATCGGAATGAAATTGACGACTATGCGGCATGGACGCTGACGCCCTACTATTTCGGTCCCGACCAGGAATTCGACGTAATCTGGATGGGTGCCGGTAAAACTGCCGTTGCGTTGGGCAAGGCACAGGATGCGTACCTGGCGGAAGATGCCGGGCTCGAGGAAGATTTCGAAGAGGTGA
>JADFGH010000191.1 GCA_022567775.1 Pseudomonadota bacterium
GGAAGTTGGAGTTGAATTTGATGCCGTACGGCGGATCGACGTAGATGCACTGCACCTTCCCGCGCAGGCCCTCGCGCACGAACAACGTCATCGGCATACGCAACGAGGACTGGTACCTGACCCTGGGCGCGGACGGCCATCAATCAGCCGCGGACCCGACCAATCCCAATATCATTTACGCGAACTGGCAGGAAGGGAATCTGACCCGTTACGACCACAGCACCGGCGAAAGTGTTTACATCAAACCGCTGCCGGCCGCTGGCGAAGAGGCCGAGCGCGTCAACTGGGATGCGCCGATCCTGATCAGCCCGCACAATGCGGAGCGGCTGTATCACGCAACGCATCGCGTGTGGCGAAGCGACAACCGCGGCGACTCCTGGCAAGCCATCAGCGGTGACCTGACGCGAAACCAGGAACGCACCCGGCAGCCGCTCATGGGCCGCCGCTGGAGTTTTGATGCCATCTGGGATCTGTCGGCGATGTCGCAGTACAACACCATCACCTCCTTGTCTGAATCTCCGCTCGTCGCCGGACTGCTGTATGCAGGCACCGACGACGGCCTTGTACAGATCAGCGAGGACGGCGGCGCCAACTGGCGGCGCGTCGATAGCCTGCCGGGCGTTCCGGACAATTTCTTCGTCAATGACATCAAGGCAGACCTGCATGACGCGGATACCGTCTATATCGTCGTCGATGATCACAAGAGCGGTGATTACTCTCCATACCTGTTAAAGAGTGAGAATCGTGGTCGTAGCTGGCGCAGTATTTCCGCGAATTTGCCGGAGCGAGACGTCCTGTGGCGAGTCGTGCAGGATCACGTCAATCCCGATCTTCTTTTCGTTGGTGCCGAGACCGGAGTTTTCTTTACGGTCGACGGCGGACGCCTGTGGACCAAACTGTCGGGTGGCGCGCCAACGATCGCGTTTCGCGATCTCGTCATACAGACGCGTGAGAATGACCTGGTCGGCGCAACGTTCGGGCGCAGCTTCTACATTCTCGATGACTATTCGCCACTGCGCAGCGTCACCGCCAAAATGTTGCAGAACGACAGCGTGCTGTTTCCGGTGCGCCGTGTGCACTGGTACCTACAGAGACGGCCGCTGTCATGCGCACGCACCGGTTGTGTCGACAGCCAGGGCCATAGCTACTACGTTGCCCAAAACCCTCCGTTCGGAGCGACATTCACTTACTACCTGCCTGAGCAACTGCGTAGTCTCAAGGAACAGCGACAGGAGGACGAAAAGGAACAGATCGAGCAGAATGAGGACGTTGAATTTCCGAACTGGGATCGAGTTGATGAGGAACAGCGCGAGGACGCGCCTGCCATTGTATTCACGGTTTTTGATACTGACGGTAATGTCATCCGCCATATCGAAGGTCCGGTCGAGGCCGGCTTTCATCGCGTCGCCTGGGACCTCCGGTATCCCCCCGTTGATCCCTGGACACCGGAGGAGGAACGAAACGATTTTGCGAACCCGACTGGCGTGCTCGTGGCGCCGGGGACTTACCAGGTGGCGATGTATCAGCGTATCGACGGTGAATTGACGGACCTCGGACAAAGTGAACAATTTGAGGTGGTTTCCATCCGCGAACCAACGCTGCCTGGATCTTCCCAGGAACAGCGCATCGCGTTTTCGCGACAGGTCGATGAAATGCAGCGAGCTGTGAGCGGCACCTTAAGCTCAATCGATGAAGTCCTGACACAGCTGGATGCGATAAAAGAGACGTTGCAAAATTCGACCGCCGACATGGCCTTGTATGCCCAGGCAAATTCGCTTCAGCAACGCATTAACCAGGTTCGTGATCGCCTGAGAGGCAACGAAACTCGTGGTGGCTTCAGCGACCCCGGTCTGATGCCAGTGCGTGATCGCCTGCGATACGCCTCCTACGATCCCAACGGAAACGCCTACGGCCCGACCCAGACACAACGAGAATCGTTTGCGATCGCAGGGGATGCCTATGCGGAAATCGGACCGATGTTGACCGCTTTGATCGAAGAAGAGTACCAGGCATTGCTGCGCGAACTCGATGCAGCAGGCGTGCCCTGGACCCCGGGGCGGGGCGTTATTCAGCCAAATTAGGCACTTTGGGAGTGGCTTTATTTTGGCGCGAATCCTTGCCCATTCGCGGCTAAAGCCGCTCCCACAGTGCCAATAGCAAGATTGTGGAAGCGGCTTTAGCCGCGCTTCCTTGTCTTCAGCCCCCGAAGTTGACTTTGGCCTCGAGGTTGGAGCGAGAATCCGCCTGCGACATCGCCTCTTCGAGCGTAATCGTGCCGTCCTTGTATAGCGCGAGCAGCGCCTCGTCGAAGTTCTGCATGCCTTTTTCGGAACTGTCCTTCAACGCTTCCTTCACCGCGGGGATATCACCCTTCAGGATCAGATCCTTGATGTGCGGCGTGTTGAGCATCAATTCGACAGCGGCGACGCGTTTGCCGGTGCGCGACCGAACGAGCCTCTGTGAAAGGATCGCACGGAGGTAGTGTCCCAGGTCCATGAAGATCTGTGCATGCTGTTCCACAGGGAACATGTTGATGATGCGATCGAGCGTTTCTGGGGCGTTGTTCGCATGCAAGGTGCCGAGAACGAGATGACCGGTACCTGCCATGTCGATGGCTGACTGCATCGATTCGCGATCTCGGACCTCACCAATCTGCAGCACGTCTGGTGCGCCGCGCATCGCGCTTTTCAGTGCCCGCGCATACGATTTCGTATCGATGCCGATCTCGCGCTGATTAACGATTGACTGCTTGTTCGGATGCAGGAATTCAATCGGGTCCTCGATCGTAATGATGTGCGACGAGGTATTTTCATTGCGATAATTGATCATCGCCGCAAGCGTCGTTGACTTACCGCTACCCGTTGCGCCCACCATCAGGATCAGCCCACGGCGAAGCATGACCAGCTCTTTCATTTGCTCGGGCATACCGAGTTCTTCGAGCGTCGGCAATTCTGCGGTGATGTACCGCAGAACCATAGCTACGTTGCCGCGTTGATGAAAAACGTTGACACGGAAACGGCCCAGGCCCGGTTCCGAAATTGCAAAGTCGACTTCGAGTTCGCGCGTGAACGTCTCGAGCAGTTCGTCATCCATCAACTCGATTGCCGCCTGTTTGACCATTTTTGGCGTCATTTCGAGTTTATTCACCGGCATGATCTTGCCGTCGATTTTGATTTTAGCCGGAGCAAACGGCGCGAAAAAAAGGTCAGACGCTTTTTTTTCGACCATCAGCTTGAACAGCGGCTTGACATTCATGCGCTATGCAGTCCCTTTGGAATTGCTCAGAATGACTGAGCAGAATCTTCTTCCAGAATCTTCAGGCTTTCCGACTGCTGAGCTGTAATCGAAGACTCGCGCTTACTTTCAAGCTTGATACGCAATCTGAGTTCGTTCTTCGAGTCAGCATTACGCATTGCTTCTTCATAGGATATGACAGCGTCCTCGTACAGCGAGAAAATCGCCTGATCAAAGGTCTGCATGCCGAGACGCGTGGACTTGGCCATGATCTCCTTGATCTGCCCGACCTCGCCTTTGAATATCAGGTCGGCGATGAGTGGCGAATTCAGCATGATTTCCATGGCGACTACGCGGCCGACGCCCGATTCCCGCGGAATCAGGCGTTGCGAAACGAACGCCTTGGTATTGAGTGACAGATCCATCAGCAACTGCGTACGACGTTCCTCGGGGAAGAAGTTGATGATGCGATCGAGTGCCTGGTTAGCGCTGTTGGCGTGCAGGGTCGCGAGACAAAGGTGACCGGTTTCAGAAAACTGGATGCCATATTCCATGGTTTCGCGGTCACGGATCTCGCCGATCAGAATGACGTCCGGCGCCTGACGCAGCGTGTTTTTCAATGCCGCATGCCAGGTTTCGGTATCCACGCCAACTTCACGTTGTGTAATCACGCAACCCCGATGCGGATGAACGAATTCCACCGGATCCTCGATCGAAATAATGTGACCCTTCGAGTTTTCATTCCGATGCCCGATCATCGCTGCGAGTGTCGTCGATTTACCAGAACCCGTGCCGCCGACCACGATCACAAGACCGTGCTTGTTCATGACAACGTCCTTGAGAATCGGCGGCAAATCCAAGCCTCCCAGGGTTGGAATCTCGCACTTAATCGTACGCAGCACGGCGCCTACCATGCCCTGTTGTATGAATGCGCTGACGCGGAAGCGGCCGATACCTTGCGGTGCGATGGCAAAGTTACATTCTTTGGTGCCGTCGAATTCCTTGACCTGTTTATCGTTCATGATGGAGCGAACCATCATCGCCGACTGATCAGCCAACAAAGGCTCATCGGTAGCCTTATGAATCGTGCCGTCAACTTTAATTGCAGGAGGAAAACCGCAAGTGATGAACAGGTCTGAGCCTTCCTTTTCAACCATTTTCTTTAGCAGGTTTTGCATCAGTCGAACTGCCTGTTCACGTTCCATGTACCGATTCTCCTGTCAGGACGTCCTGAAGACTTTGACGCTCTAGAAATTCTCTTTGTTGACCGCGCGGTACCTGGCCTCTTCCTTGTTGATCAGGCCCTTGGCCAACAGTTCGGACAAATTCTGGTCGAGCGTATACATTCCCGAACCCTGCCCGGTCTGAATCGCGGAATACATCTGGGCAATCTTGCCTTCGCGAATCAGGTTCCTGATCGCCGGCGTGCCAATCATGATCTCGTGCGCCGCAATTCGTCCGCCACCGATCTTTTTCAACAGAGTCTGCGAGATAACCGCTCGCAGCGACTCCGATAGCATCGCCCGGACCATTTCCTTTTCAGCCGCCGGAAACACGTCGACGATGCGGTCGACTGTTTTTGCCGCCGAACTGGTGTGCAGCGTCCCAAATACGAGGTGGCCGGTTTCTGCCGCGGTCAGCGCCAGACGAATCGTCTCAAGGTCACGTAGCTCGCCAACCAGGATCACGTCCGGGTCTTCCCGCAATGCCGAACGAAGCGCCTCGTTGAATCCGAGCGTGTCACGATGTACTTCGCGCTGATTGATGAGCGACTTTTTGCTTTCGTGAACAAATTCTATCGGATCCTCGATCGTGAGGATGTGATCTGGCTTGTTGTCGTTGATGTAATCGACCATCGCCGCCAGCGTTGTCGACTTGCCGGAACCGGTCGGCCCGGTTACGAGAACGAGGCCGCGCGGATGCATCGATACATCCTTGAAAATAGCCGGCGCGCCCAGAT
>JADFGH010000192.1 GCA_022567775.1 Pseudomonadota bacterium
GGTGAGATTGCCATAGAGGAGCTGAACCAGCCAATCCTGTCCCAGGAGCCGGAGGCCTGGGCGGAACAGGCGATACGGCAACAGACATACGAAGTGCATGAAGATACGGAGTCAATCGTAATGCTGTTCTGCGATGCGTCCTGGCCGGACGGGGAAATTTATCGCGAGTCAGGATGGGAGCGGCTGTCTGATGTCGCCATGCCGGTGATAGATCATGTGATCAACGCCTATTACGAACCCGGAGGGATTCTGTTACGGGCCATGGCGGCCAAGTTAAAGGCCCATGGCCGTATCCATGCGCATCGAGATGCATCGCGCTCGTTTCACATGGGGCACCGCATCCATGTGCCGATCACGTCCAACTCCGGGGTACGCTATACGATTTCGGGTAAGCCGTTCCAGTTCGAACCGGGCAGCGCTTACGAGATCAACAACCAGAAGAAACACAGCGTCATGAATCTGGGAAGCGAAGATCGCATTTCATTCATTTTTGACTATGTACCGTCCGACCAGCTAGAAGGCGCTCAAGCCTGATTCCAGGAATCAAACTGTATGAATCAGGCCATACCCGAAAAGGACGCCAACATTCAGCGGGCGATAGATTATCTGAGACGCGACCGCCCACTGCGTGCCGAAGAGGTGTGTCGTGACTACCTCGACAAGAATCCGGGGTGCACAGATCATATCCGTCTCCTCGGTCTCGCATTGATAAAACAGAATCGTGTGGCAGAAGCGGAGGAGCAGCTGCGTTTCGCGTTGTCCCTTGAACCCGATTTTCCGCAACTCCATGAAGATCTGGGCAGTGCACTCGCGCTTCAATCCCGATTCGAGGAAGCCATCCCCGAATTCGAGAAAGCCATTCAACTGCAACCCGCATTGCCGCTGGCACAAAAAAAACTCGGCGAGGCTCTCGCCGCAATTGGTCGCAGCGAGGACGCCGATGAGGCGTTTAAGGAATACATCGACAAGCACCCCGAGCGGGCGGCCATCATTATAGGTGTCGGGCTGCGGCGCGCTGAAAGGTTCGACGAAGCCATAGCTGTATTTCGCGATGTGCTCAAAAAAAGTCCCAACAACGTCAATGCGATGCGGCACCTCGCTATATCCCTTTGGCATGGTAAAAAAGGCATCGGGGACGCAGAGGCGCTGTTACGGCGTGCCACTCAGCAGGCTGCGGACTTTGCTGCGGCGTGGCTGACACTGGGCGACTTGCTGATGGAGATAAAAAAGTTCATGGACGCGATAGCCGCTTTTGACAAGGTGACAAAACTCGATCCGAAGAGTGCGGAGGGCTGGTCAGGGCTTGGCAATGCCTATGGTCGTGCCATGTATCCCGAGAAAGCCGTGAAGGCATACGAACGAGCTATAGAAATCAGTGGCGATGTCCCAAGCACGTTGTCTTCGTACGCCTGGGAGCTAAAGACCATTGGCGACCAGGACGCTGCGCTAACAGCGTATCGACGGGCCATCAAGGCAAAGCCGAGATTTGGCTCGGCCTATTGGAGCATGGCAAATCTGAAAATTTTTCATTTCACGGATGAAGAGATTGAGGTCATGCTGCAACAGGTAGAGCGGGAGGACCTGACAGAAATTGAAGATATTCATTTCCGCTTTGCCCTCGGCAAAGCAATGGAAGACAAGAAGGACTATGAACGCGCCTGGCACTTCTATGACACCGGCAATCAACGTCAGCGCATGACAGTTGAATACGAACCGACTGAAATGGAAAAGCGCCAAAACATAGTGAAGGAAGTATTCGACGCGGAGCTCCTGCAACAACGCGCCGGTGTTGGCTACGACGTGCGCGACCCGGTATTCGTCGTCGGCCTGCCGCGCTCGGGATCGACACTGGTGGAGCAGATACTGGCGAGCCACAGCCAGGTCGAAGGCACTTCCGAACTGCTGGTGTTACGCAGAATTACAGAATCGATCGGGCGATACAGGACCGATGGCATCCGCTATCCGGAAGGCGTCCGCGACCTGCGTGACAAGGACCTGCGCGCCTACGGCAAGGAATACATTGAAGAATGCCAACGTCATCGCATTACCGAAAAACCGCGGTTTACGGACAAGTTACCGAATAATTTTCCAATGATGGGTTTCGCCCATCTCATCCTGCCGAATGCGACGATTATCAATGCCCGTCGTCATCCTTTCGATACCTGCCTTGGGGCATACAAGCAGCTGTTCGGACAAGGCCAAAACTTCACCTATGACATGCTGGATCTCGCTCATTACTACCAACAGTATGATGCGATGATGAAACACTGGCACGCCGTGCTGCCCGGCAAGATTCTCGATGTGCATTATGAAGAGACTGTTACTGACCTCGAGGGCCAGGTCCGCCGCATCCTCGAGCATTGTGGGTTACCGTTCGAAGAAAATTGCCTGCGCTTTTATGAAACCGAGCGCGCCGTCAAGACCGCGAGTTCGGAGCAGGTGAGACAGCCGATCTATTCCAGCGCCCTGGGCAAGTGGCGCAGGTATGAGAAACACCTCGATATCTGGCGGGAACAGCTGGGGTATATAGTGGATGAGTTGCCCGAGGTATCGAGAAACGCGGGACTATAAAAGCAACACGATTATCGAACTCGATTCGCGGCTAAAGCCGCTCCCACAGTTTCAAATGAGAATGTAGGAGCGGCTTTAGCCGCGATTCCTTAATACGGCCACTGCTCGAGGCCGTGAATCGCGTTACGCACGTCCATGCTCAGGTTTACAGAAAGCAGCATTTCGTTCCCGGCCAGGTCGTAGACGGAAATCGTCGATGGCGACGAACCGCCTGCAACGACCCGGTCGGACAGAACGCAGAGGCCGCGGGCAAATCCGGGTCGAGCGACCTTGTCATCCGCCGCATCCATGCGTTCGAGCCTGGCAGGATCGTAACTCGGCATCTTCATGGCCCGGTCTTCCTCGCCTTCGCCGCGACCGGTATAGCGCAACACATCATCCTGGCTATCGTTGAACAGAACGCCGTCACGGAACGGTTGCGCATTATGCGTGCCGGGCGGCATCTGCACCGCCATGTTGATGTCGGTGCCGTTGAAATGCAGCATGCCGCCTGTCCTTAAGCCGGAAATATACATACCGTGGCGCGAACAAAAAACATTGTTGATGTGCAACTTGTTGAGCAACAGCGGACCCTCGTCCGACATCGGATCGAATCCTGCTGCCTGGAAGCGGTAATTGGCAGTCTGGATATTCATGGCCCAGTGGAATCGCAGTTCATCGAGGTGAAATCCAAGAACGCTGTCGTACCCGGTGGAAGTCAGATACAGAGTACGCTCCCAGACCGCGATCTCGTGGCAGTGTTTGAGGAACGGGCTGCGCCATGAATCGATGAGCTTGAAATCGGGCGTATAGGCGAACAGCTCATCGCTGGCAGCGATATAAACCCTGTCGTTATCGAAAGCAATGCCGCGCAGGCCACGATCCGCGCCGCGCCCCTGCCAATCGATATTTGCCGTGTTCCAGTCGATTGTCTGGCGAACCGACTGTTGCTCGAGGTCGATTAGATAAACACCGCCATGACTTTCGCCCTGCTGGCTGCCACGGACGACCGAGCTTGTGATCAGTTTGACTATTGGTCGCCGAATCCCTTGCGAATGGTCAGCCACACTGTGCGTGGTCGATCTTGTGCACGAATCCTGCGGTAGCGAGGATCGTCAAAGTACTCGGCTTCATCGGATTAACCGGTCCACACGTAGGTATAGCCGTTCTCGTCGAACAGGTTTGTAACCTGCAATTCGGCGGGACGCAGAACGACTGATAATGACACGAGAAGCGATACCCTTCAATGGATGCTGCTGCACCGGGCGAGAATAAGACTGTAAATTCCGGGCCTACAGGTAGGGCGAAGTATCGATTGGCCCCTCACATATAGCATGCATTCATAAGGCCCGGGATTACGATTTGCAGGAAAAACACCGGTGAAACCGGCCGTTGGAGTCGCGATTGGTGTCGACAGTCATTTCTATTGCCATGCCCGATAAAACTAGCGGGCCCCACCAGGATTGCTAAAGACCAGATGACAACGCTGGCCGTTCCCACTGGAATGGCGGCGCGGAGTCGCCGGCATCGATAGTTCGGGCACACTCGTGTCCGGAATACACGGCGTGTGCAATTGTGCCAGGTGCTCGACAGTCACCGATGCTTCGCAATGAGCTAATACCTGCGTCGGCAAGCCGATCTGGATCTGAATTCAGCTCCTGAAACAGATCGTCATTGCCGGTCCTGATACCGACAACCACCAGCGAGCTGCAATCGACGGTTCTTGCATTGCCGCCACGATAGATGCTGGCCAATTGCACCGATCCGTCGCTGAATCCCGTTAAGTTATGCTCAAGCACAATGCCTATGCCGAGTTCAATCATGCGCGCGCGGATTTCAGCTAACTCATTGGTCATGAATGTCCACGCTGATATGGCATTTGCCGGCGTCACGATAGTTACATCGTTACCGCGTTGCCGCAGCAGTTCGGCCAGGCAGCTGCCCATGTAATAGTGGTTGAAGTCATAGATGACCACCGGGCTTTCGGGTTCGGCGCCGGATAAGATATCGTCCGGTGTAAATATCGCATCACCCTGGAATCCGTCAATCGGATAGCCGTCCGTGCTCAGAATGTCGCGAGTCCAGTGTGCACCAGTTGCAATGACTGCGTGATCGCAGCCGAAATCGATCACATCCTGTGCAGACAGCGGGCTGCCGCGATAGATGTCCACGTTCCCCATCGTTTGCAGCAGCGTCGTTCGATAGTCACGCACGCGTGCCCAGGTCGCCAGTCCGGGTAATGTTGATTCAATCGAGACGCGACCGCCGAGTTCCTCAGTTGCCTCGGCAACTGTAACTGCGAATCCACGCTGTCCGAGCGCCCGGGCGCATTCGAGTCCCGCCGGTCCCGCACCGACGATCAATATGCTCTTGTCGGGATCGCCCGGTGGGATGCGCTCCGGATGCCATTTGCGTCGCCACTCTTCGCCCATGGTCGGGTTTTGCGTGCAACGCACCGGGACACAGTCGTGATAACTGGACACACAGATATTGCAGCCGATGCACTCGCGGATCTCGTCTTCGCGACCCTCGTCGATTTTCTTCGGCAGAAACGGATCCGCGATTGATGGTCTAGCCGCGCCGATAAAATCGAGAACGCCGCGCTTTAT
>JADFGH010000193.1 GCA_022567775.1 Pseudomonadota bacterium
CGATCAGCGAGGCGACAACAAAGCCCGGAAAACTCAGCATCACGACTCCCGCCGATATAGTAAAAATCTTGTAGGGAATCGGCGAAAAACCGGCGACAAATACCGCCCAGATGCCCCAGGTGTCGAACCATTCCCTGGCACGCAAATAGGCCATCCAGTAGCCCATCGAATGCAGCCACGGTTCGATTGCCGCGAACAGAAAGTAGCCGATCGCATACCCGGCGATACCTCCGGCCAGCGACGCAGCCGTGGTAATGGTGGCAAAACGCCACGCCCTGGCGCGATTCGCGAGGCACATCGGCGCGAGCATGACATCCGGTGGTATCGGGAAAAACGAAGACTCGGCGAAACTCATTGCGCCGAGATAACGCACGGCGTGCGGATGCTTGGCCCAGTTCAGGACACGATCATACAAAGGCCCAAACAGCCGCATCGTCAGATCTGTTCCCAAGTCACAGAATTGGGTCTAAGTAGACTACAAAACATATTGATTTGCTTGCTATTTCCCTTTGACAAGCGGAACGAAACTGACGCCACCCAGCGAAACTTGCTCGAAATGATCGTCGCGCCTCAGGACCATGGTCAACTCCTGGGCACCCGACGGACCGACCGGCATGACCAGCCTGCCGCCAGGCGCGATCTGATCAAGCAGCTTCTGCGGTAATTCCGTTGCGGCTGCGGCGACGATTATTCCATCGTAAGGCGCGTATTTCGGCCAGCCCTCCCAGCCGTCACCGAGCCGAAACCTGACGTTATAGATGTCCAGTTGCCGGAGGCGCTGCTTCGCCTTTCTTAATAACTCCGGAATGCGCTCGACGGTGTAGATCTCCTTCACCAGGGGCGCCAGCACGGCAGTCTGGTAGCCGCAACCGGTACCAATCTCGAGCACCTTGTCGCCAGCAAAGTCAGTGAGCAACGCTTCGGTCATTTTCGCAACGACATAGGGCTGGCTAATTGTCTGACCGTGGCCGATGGGCAATGCGGTGTCTTCATACGAACGACTCGCCAGGGCCTCGTCGACGAACAGGTGCCGCGGCACATTGCGGATCTGTTCCAGTACCGCGGAAGACCGGATGCCGTGATTCTTGAGACGATCGACAAGACGATCGCGCGTGCGTGCGGACGTCATGCCGATGCCCTGGACGCTGTCTGCCCACTGCATCATGCTGCCAGCCAGTCCCTGAGCTGAGGAAGAGCCTCGTGCCGCGTCAGGTCGACCTTGAGCGGGGTTACGGCGACGGCCCCACGCTCGATCGCCTCGAAATCGGTTCCGGGACCTGCATCCTGTCCCGCCCCCGCCGGGCCGATCCAGTAAATCGTCCGGCCCTGCGGATCGAAGTTTTTGACCAATGGCTCGGAGCGATGGCGAAAACCAAGCCGGGTGATCTCGACACCGGCCAAACGATCAAAAGGCAGGTCCGGGACATTCACATTCAAAATGATGTCGCCAGGCAAGGGGTTGCTCTGTAATCGCTTCACCAGATCGCACGCCACCCTGGCGGCTGTGTCGAAATGCTTGCCGTGCTGACCGACGAGGGACACCGCAATTGCCGGCAGGCCGAGGAAACGCCCTTCCATCGCGGCCGCAACCGTGCCTGAATAGATGACATCGTCGCCGAGATTGGCGCCATGATTGACCCCGGATACCACGATATCCGGGTCATCTGCAAGGTAGCCTGACAAGGCCAGATGCACGCAATCAGACGGCGTGCCGTTGACAAAATACCGGTTTTCCTCGACCTGATGGACCCTGAGCGGTGAGTGCAGCGTCAGTGAATTGCTGGCACCGCTGTGATTCCGGTCGGGTGCCATCAAAATGATATCGGCGATTTCGGACAGGGCTTCTGCAAGTGCAATAATCCCCTTCGCCATGTAGCCGTCGTCGTTACTAACCAGAATTTTCACTGTTTGTTGATTTCTTTGTCAGACTGACGGAATTGTTGCTTGCTATCTGCATTGGCCGTGAAGGACGCGCTCACTATACTCAATGTTTCCGCCACACCATAGCGCTAATCCGGGTATTCCCGATGACCGGAAAAAAAGATTCAGAAACCACCGCAGAAGACGACGTCAGCCTGTTCCGCCGACTTATGGGTGATGCGAAACCATTGCGGCAGACGGACAAAGAGCCGGAGCGCCAGCCGCAAGTCAGTGCACGAGCTCGCTTTGCACGCCGGGACGAACGAGCGGTTCTGGCCGAAAGTCTCGATGCCGACATCGATGAAACCGAAACAGGTGCCGGCGAGTCCTTGCGTTTTCACCGAGCCTCCGTCGGCCGGCGAACCATGCGCAAACTGGCGCGCGGCAATTTCAGCGTGCAGGACGAGATCGACCTGCACGGCATGACCGCACCCCAGGCAAAAGACGCGCTCCAGGAATTTATCGGGGAGTGCGCAGCGCGCGGCTACACCTGCATCCGCATCGTCCACGGCAAGGGAATGGGCTCCGGCGACCGCGGACCGGTAATAAAAGGCAAAGTGAACAAGTGGCTAAGACAATGGAATGAGGTGCTGGCCTTTGTCTCGGCAAGACAAATCGATGGCGGCACCGGCGCCGTCTATGTCCTGCTCAGGAAAAACCGACACTAACCCTGATGTCGTTGCGAGGAGGTGTAGCCGGTGCAATCCAGCAAAACAGCGATTCACGAATTGACAATTGAGATGGCGGATGACAATTAAACGCGTTTGGCACGGCTGGACAACGCCGCAGAATGCTCCAGTTTACGAGAAGCTGCTTCACGACGACGTATTTCCCGGTATCGAGGCCAAAAAAATCCCGGGATATCGGAGTATTGAGCTGTGGCGCCGCGATCTCGCTGATGAGGTGGAGTTCAGCACCATAATGACGTTCGACTCGCTGCAAAACGTGATCGACTTTCAGGGCGGGAACTACGAACAGGCATATGTACCGGATGCTGCCCGAAAAGTACTGAAACGATGGGACGAATCTTCGCTTCATTACGAGACCCGGGAAACCCGTAACTACGGATGACGAAACATCGGTGGTTCTTGCGAGCACTTCCCCCGTCATTGCGAGGAGCGCTGCGTCGGCCGGAAATGTCCAAACTAAACATACGCGGACTTCCTCATGTAATTTCGAGGAAATGTTTCCGCGGTAATTTCACCCGGCCGGCATATTCCGGTGGTCGTTATCTCTGCAAATGGTTTGATTTCCGGATTTCCGCTATCCTGCGGTAACCGATATTTCGGCGCATCGGTGGAATGCATCGCAGCTCGCTCACTCGTGCGATGAAAATAAGCAAAGGACTAAAAATGCACGCCAAACCTGTTCGCAGTTCGCTCTCACGGGTTCTTTTGTTGTTGCCTGTTTTTGCTATGGCGCAGGACGACGAAAGACTGATCACGATTGACGACATCCTGGCAATGAAATCGATCGGCGATCCGCAGGTCAGTCCCGATGGGGAACTGGTTGCCTACACGGTTCGTCAGCGTGACCTGGAAGAAGACAAATCGGCGACGCAAATCTGGGTTGTTGCAACATCCGGCGGCGACCCGATTCCGATGACATCTGCCGATACGTCGGCCAGCAGCCCGCGGTGGAGTCCGGACAACAAATATCTGTCCTTCAAGGCATCGAAGGGCGAAAAGGCGAAGCCACAGGTCTGGAACCTGAATCGACTCGGCGGTGAGGCAACGCAGGTCACCAGCGTTAAACAAGGCGTCGACAGCTATGACTGGTCGCCCGACGGCAGCCGCATGTTACTCGTAATACAGTACGCCCGCCCTGCTGATCTGACAGAAGATGAAGATGACGACGAGCAACCCCTGCCGCATGTGATTGACCGCATGCAGTTCAAACAGGACTACGTTGGCTACCTCGATCGCCGCAGGCTACATATATATGTGTACACACCCGGTGAAGAAGATCCGGTGCAAGTCACTTCCGGTGACTATGACGATGCCGATGCTGTGTGGAGCCCCGATGGCAAATCGATCGCGTTCGTCGGCGACAGGTCCGAAAATCCGGATCTGAATTACGGAACCGACATCTGGACGGTTTCTGTTGACGGCGATGATCATCCACTGGTGCAGGTAACGTCGCACGCGGGACGCGATTTTTCGCCTGCGTGGAGTCCGGATAGCAAGAGCATTGCGTACATAAGCTCGACAGGAATGGATATTGGCGGGTCCGCGCTGACGCCAACCCGCAGACTGGCCATCACCGAAGTCGGCAAAGACCAACGACGGATCTTGACCCCGGATCTTGATCGCAATATCTCGGATCCGCAATTTTCCGCGAACGGCCGCAATATTCTTTTCCGGCTCGAGGACAGCGGTCAGGTCCATTTTGCTTCTGTCAGGACCAACGGCAGCAATCTGGAAAGGCAGCTGGAACGCCGGGTGACCGTGCGTGACTACGCAAGCGGCGGCGGTCACACGGTATTGCTCGTTGCACAGGCGGATCAGCCGACGGAGCTTTTCACATTCGATGGCGGCAACCTGGCGCCACTGACGAATGTTAATGGTGAGTTGCTTGACGGCGTCGCTCGCGCCGAGGTTGAAAAGTTGCGGTTCGAAAGCGCCGATGGCACACCGGTCGAGGCCTTCTATGTGAAACCTGTGGGTCACGATTCGTCGCAAAGATATCCAACGATTTTGTGGCTGCACGGCGGTCCTGCCTCGCAGTTCTCCTACAGTTTTTCCGAGGTTGCACAATTGTTCGCCGCCAATGGCTACGCAGTGATCATGCCGAACCCCAGGGGATCAACGGGCTATGGCGAAGAATTTGCACAAGGTACGGTTGCCGCGTGGGGCGACAAGGATTTTCAGGACGTGATGGCCGCAGTCGATCATGGTATTGAGATTGGACTCGTCGACCCCGATCGTCTGGGTGTCGGGGGCTGGTCTTACGGCGGCATCCTGACCAACTATGTGATTACGCAAACCACCCGCTTCAAAGCAGCAACTTCAGGCGCGAGCCTGGGCCTGGTAACCGCAAACTACGGTCATGATCATTATCAATTGATGTACGAACTGGAATTCGGATTACCGTGGGAATATCCGGAGCGGTGGGTGAAACTTTCGCCATTTTCAAAGGTGGAAGCGATCACAACGCCGACACTCTGGATGGGTGGCGCGCTGGACTGGAACGTGCCGATCATCAACTCGGAACAAATGTACATTGCAAT
>JADFGH010000194.1 GCA_022567775.1 Pseudomonadota bacterium
AAACTGGTCTGTCTGCTGATTACGCTAAACAGATTTACCAAACGCCCTCCAGGAGTCCTCGCGATGAACCTTAAACTCATCCCCGTTTTCGTGATTGCAATTCTCTTCCACTGCAACATCGGCAGTGCCCAGAAGCTGACGTCTGACATTCCCTACGTCGAGAACGGTCACAAACGCCACGTCCTCGATATCTACACGCCGGAAGAACCGGCCGGGAAGAGCTTGCCCGTCATGTTTTGGATCCACGGAGGTGGATGGCAGGTTGGGGACAAGAGCGATGTCGCACTGAAGCCCAAGGCGCTGACCGAGCGAGGATTTGTCTTTGTCTCGACGAACTATCGACTTCTGCCGGAAGTGAAAATGGACGAGCTGATCGGCGACGTCGCCAAATCGCTCGGCGATATCCGCAGACTTCAGGTAGCCGCACTTGACCATGTCTTTAACGACCGCATCGGCCGTCACGTTGGCCATCTTGTCGGCGCTGATGCGATATATCGATTCCATTACCGCAACCGCGTCATCCGGGCCCAGGATGCCGACGAGCTGGCCGGTATCCACAAGCCCGGTAACGTCACTTGGACGATCGACTTTGGTCGGGCGGAGTTCCGGATCCATCATCATTGCCGGGATCATCGAGTTGCCACCCGAATCGCTGTTCTCAGTGCCGGCCAGCGTCAGGATCGAGCCATCTGCGCCTGCGGCAGCGATGCCATACAAAGGGTTATGGGGGTTATTGCCTGTGTCATTGTCGGAACGAGCCGGAATGACGGCACCATTCAACTGGGCACTACGCCCTGGGTTCATGCTGGCTTCCATGCCGCGCTTGAACGCACTGTCTGAATGGAAAGCCAGTCCGAAATCGGTGTTGGCATACGGACCTGTCACCGGGTCGACCAATCCGGGAACCATGTCGCCCGGTAGCCCGAGTTTCTGGTAACCCGACGTGTTCAGGAAATCCATTTGACCTCCTACCTTGCCAACAAGTACGTTGGAGCCGGCGATATTCGCGCCACCCGCCAGGTCGAAAGCGATGAATGGAATCTTGCCGGCGCCGTCAGTTGCGATGTTGCAGGGATTGAGAAGTAACGGTGTCAAGTCACCGGACAGCGCCGCAAATGCTTCGCGTGGATTGGAGAACAGGCTCATTACTCCGCCACTGAGTGCAAATGCAGATCCAGACAGAAATCCCTGGGAGACGAAATCGCGGCGCGTTACCGGCCGTGCATGGTCGGGATGACGCAGCGGATCATCCCAGTGCCTGGAATTACGTTTCTTAGCCATAAAATATGCCTCTTCTCAAGTCTGTCTACTGAATCAGCATTACCGCGCTGCCGAGAACGGCGGCACAGGCGCCTTTCGAGATTGAACGGGTGTCGGTGCCGCCCGCGATCAGCCTGTCGATCAGGTTGACCGGTCGCAGCGTAAGCGGGTCGAAGATGTTGTAGGCAATTTCGCCCTCAACATCGACGGCGTCTGGTTGGGTCTGGATTCCAATACCCATGACTTTGTCAACCAGAGGCCTGATCAGCGCGTTGCGATTGCCAAAGGCAGTCAGCGGTGTTGCATCGAAATCGAAACCCGGGAAGTACAGGGCGGCCGAGGTTGCACCGCGGTTTTCGATCAGTGCATTGCAGTACTCGATTGCAAGCTGTGCGACGGCGACCTGGTGAGAAGACAGGAACGTTGCGGGATCCTCGATCGCCGGCAATGATTGCCTGAGACTCTGGAACACGGTATCGACAGCCGGGTCCTGAGGGCTGACGTCGGTGACCGCACTCATTGTCGCGTTGATCTCATCGAAGGTGCGTACGCCAATACGCTGCGCAGGCGGCAGCAAGTCGGATTCTATAATCACCAGCGGCGGATCATCGGTCCGCACATAAGATTCCGTACCCAGGAGATCGAAGGTCAGGAAAAACTCGTCGCCTGCCGGTCCTCTCTCGAGCGGTATCACAGCACCAAGCGAACCGAGTGGCTGACCGAGCTCACCAAACTCAAGGTAGTCCAGCATGTCATCCATGTTTGCGTAACTCTGGCTCTTATCAACCTCAGCACCATTGATGCCGATACGCAGGCCCTGGATGGGAATATTCTGCGGTTGCTGATTGATATCCAGCGTAATAAAGTGCGGTCGCGTGAACAGGTAGCTGTAGCTGTCGAGCTGAGCGACCTCGAACAGGATGTATGCGGTCGGTACATTGATGATGTCTTCGATACCGAACAGCATGTAGAACTTCTCACCTACGCCAACATCGAAGTTTTGTACAATCTGCGCCTGGGTCAGTTCACGGTTGTGGATAGCAACGAGGCGCAATGTGCCCTGCCACAGACCATCACCGGATGCCTCATTACCGAGCACGAATGCGAAGGTATCCTGCCAGGCCGCCATCGAGCCGGTAGCAACCGGATCCGGCTGCGTGACCAGGTTGCCGTTGACATAGATCTTGCGTCCTTCGACCGGCCCGTAGGTGGCAACCACGTGTTGCAACGTGGCCTGCAATACTTCAGCGGCAGCTGGCGTCGACAATGCCGGGATACCGTTCAATCCGGTGGTGTCGCTGCGATGCCTGAAATCGTAGTCGTAAAGGTTTTGCTCGAGCGTGAAGTTACGCGCTGCATCACCAGCAGAGTAAGTGACGATGCGAGACATTTCCTGCGTGACGTTATTCGGCACAACCCAGGCTTCGATCGAGTATTCGCCGGTCGCCCTGATCAGGTCATGCAGTTTCTTACTCGAGGTCGTATCGCCCTGCGCACGGCCATCATTGATCATGATGCCCCAGCCGCCGAACCATTCGACGTTACCGATTAACTGCAGGTTGATAGCGGGTTCAACACCACTGGTGTCGAACGCTGTCGTGCCGGAGCCGGTCTTGAATTCCCACAGGCCGATCTGCGCATTCTCATAACGGTTGCCGCCAGAGGCGATCGTGCCGTCGATAAGGCGCAGTGCCTTACTGTTCACGAGTAGCGGATCGATCTGTGTAATCGGAATCGTATTTGCAAAATCGACGATTGCCTGCTGCATCACGGCGGCGTCGGCCGCACAGTCAGAGCTCCAGCAATTGTGGAACTCATCACCCAGGCGTAGCACGAATCGTGATGCGGCAGGTTCGTTGATATCCATCTTCGGCTTGGCGGCCTCAAATGCAACTGCCGCATCCGCTTCTGCGAAGTACGGCTGTTGTGCAGTGGCCGACTGCGAGCTGTGGCAACCGGCGCAATAGGTTGTCAGGACCGGACCGTGAACGAAGGTCGCGAAATCGGCAACCGTCGCGTTGACATAGCTCCGGCTGTCGCCAGGATCAACCGGGTTTGGAGCCGTCAGCGTGATCTGACGCCCACCACCGGAGGCTTCGCCGGCCCAGCCTTCAATCCAGGTGGTCATGATATCCGCGCAAGCCTGATCGTCGGTGAGCCAGCAGTTGTGACCGGTGCTCATCCTGCTGACGAGCAGCGAATTCGAAGGCAGGTCCAGGTCTGCAACCAGGTTGGCCGCTTCATAAGCAAGGTTGATGTCATCGTTGCGAACGAAGTAGCCATTACCCTGGCCGCCCTGGGCGTGACAGCTACCACAGCGATTCGTCGCCTGGATGTTGTCCCAGACGTTCAGCTTGAATGACTGAATATCTGCAGTCTGCGGCGGCGGGCCGTTGTAGGTTGATGGCGGTGTGACGCTGGTTATCGGGTTGTCGGTTGTCGGAGCACCACCACCGCAGGCGACGAGGACGGCGCTCGATAGTCCAGCGACCAGGATGAGGCGCAAAGTACGCGCGATGCGGCCAGTAAACTTTCGGGGCAGTGCAACTGCTGTTGCTTCGATCATTGTCACAGCCTCCCTACTGGCCCATGCAATAGACAGCCGCTTCCGCGAATGTCTGCTTCATCTGATAGCCTGCTTTGAAGGACGGAACCATTATGTTGTCGACCTGGTTGCGGTCAGCAGCGTCTTCCGGGTCCCTCAGGCATACAGCTCTGAATACTTTCCTGACCTGGCACCTTGCAAACGCATCGCTGTTGGCGAGCTCCCGGCCCATCGATGCGGCACCAAATCCGCTGCCGGGAAGAAATGTGTCCCAGCCGAGGAACTGGTTTTGACCGTTGCGCCAGTAATTCGCCCACGAGTCGTCTGTTGTCCGGTAGCCGAATTCGAAATTGGTGTCATTGTTGAAGTACTTCGGCTGAACCACGCCCGGCGTGTACTCGATGCTGCCGTTGGTTTCGTTGAAGTTGTAATACGCGAACGCGCCTGCCAGCGGGTCCATGCCGCTATGACAGCCAATGCAGTTATTCAGGAACAGCCGGCTGTCGCCACCCGGGCTGCGGGGGACGTCCTGGCGAATTCGATCTGGTACGCGTTTGACGTCATGCACCTGTTCCATGTCGTTGCACAGGTGATTCAGCATCGTGAAGCGGAACTGTGCCCGATTGGTACCGGCGATGAAGAACGCCTCGGCTGCTGCGCGCGTCGTCCAGATGCCTGCAGTCGCATTCGGCGCGAGGCCGGTGATTTCTGTCTGAGTCTTTTGCGCGAGCGCCGACATCATGTCGACTCCGCGGCTTTCAATCTGTTCGTAATGGAGGTTATCGTTGTTCGAGTAAGCGGGCAGATTCGGCACACCTTCAGCCACGTAAATTATATTGTCGGACAGCAGGCCGTTGAATGGAACGCCATCGCGAATCATGCCGATGACCGTTGCGATGTAATCGTTAAGCGGGACGAACACGTCCTGCTCACGATTCGTCCAGGGCGCTGCGAAATTCTTCAGCGTTACGTTATAAAAATTAGAGTTTTGCATTGCCTGATAAGCAGCATCGATAGCTGTACCAGTCTGCCCGGACACTTGCGCTTCCATTGATGACAACACCGTTTCATTCGGCGGCACACCCGCCAAACGGTCGTGAATCCGCTTTGCCTGTTCGCGCGGTCCGGCAGATGCTGTAGTTACCAGGCCAGCACACAGCAGCCCGAACGTCAGCAATTTAATCAAGCCCCCGGCCCTGTCCTGACCGTCGGCACGTCTGTTTCCTGTCCACGTCCTGTATTTCATAACTATCCTGCTCATGACCAGTACGATTCAACAACGTGTGCCTATGCTCTTCGACAACAAGTTTTCGCTGTCTTTACGGAATTCTCAGGGGCAGGT
>JADFGH010000195.1 GCA_022567775.1 Pseudomonadota bacterium
AGGCACGACCACGGTGACTGGTGACCTCGAGATGGCGTTCGAAGATTCATGGGCACTGTTTTGTGTTCACCACTACAACCAGGATGGCTTGATCCGGTCAAGATCAAAGCTCACAGACTGGATTGACACATGAGTCCACACTCCCTGTACTATCGGGTATGAGCTACTACGTTCAGGTGAGACCTCTCAGCGGCTTAATTCGCAGCCAGTAACAGGTCCAGCTGTTCCCGGACTTGTCCGTCCCATAATTCTGCGACAGTCTTGCCGGCAGGCAATTCGGTTGAAGCGCGCTTCCAGGCAATGTTGCCGTCACCATCGACGATCATCAGGCCGGGAATAAAATTCACGGAATATTTTTCTGCGATGACATCGCCCTCAGCGACATCGATAACAGTGAAGTCCAGCTTCGCTACGTAAGCTGCGGGATCGCCAATGCCTCTTTCCTTGGCATTGATCGCTATGACATTGATCTTGTCCTCGCCGTAGTCCTTTTGAATCTGCCCGAGATAGGGCATGAATGCGTTGCAGTACGGACACCAGGTGGCCCAAAAAATCATCACCGTGGGTTTGCCGTCGATCACCGAGGGAAAAGACACCTCGTTGCCGGAAAAATCCATTCCAGTCCAGGTTGGCGCTGCCTGCCCCTGTTCCACAGCCTCAACCACAATGGCCCCAATCATTAAGATTGCGAGCAAGATTAGTCGTCGCATTATTTTTGCTTCCTCGGAAGTGATGCTCTCATGGCCGGCGAATCGGCAACCGGGCGTCTGTAAAGACCGCGGCGGCGAGCCTTTTATTACTCCGGCACGAATTTCGGCTTATGTTAAATGAACGGCCAGTTTTCAGTGTAAAATCCATCGGTTCGCATCGCGGGCAGCATGCCTGCCACACCCTTATATTTCAAGAAATACAACAGCCGGGGATCTTCATGCGTCAACCCAGGGAAACTGCACGGTAGCGCGATATGACCAGACGCTACGTCTACATCATCTCCGCCTTGCTGGCCGGAATCAGCCTCGCGACCTTCATTTACAAGTGGCAGGTGCTCGGCTTCCCGGTAACCCGCGATCAGCAGCAGCCGGTATGGACGATCGAGACTTCCATTCGATTCGAGGCTGGCCCGGGCTCCATCAAGGTAAATCTGCAGATACCGACGTTGACGCCGGGATTCCGGACACTCAGGGAATTCAATGTTTCCAAAGGCTATGGCTTCAGTCTCAACTACGTCAGTGGTGGGCGCGAAGCGCAATGGGCGGTGAGGCGCACGGGCGGCAGGCAGACGCTCTACTACCGGCGCGTCGTGTATGAAGATCCGGCGAGTGAGCAAATCGATACGACGCCGCCGTTCCCGCCGCCGCCGGTCATTAATGAGCCGTTACGAACAGCGGTCGAAGTCATCGTTGCAGACGTGCGGGACCGTTCTGCCGACACGGCGTCATTCACAACTGAATTACTGCGGCGCTTTAACGATCCATCACCTGGCTCGAATATCGAACTGCTGCTGGCCGACGCAAATACCTCTGCACGATTCGTTGAAACGGCTACCATCGTGCTCGCCGCGGCGAGAATTCCGGCACGCCTGATTCGCGGCGTCATTTTGCAGGACCAGCAACGGCGCGTGGACCTAACCCCCTGGCTTGAAGTGCATGATGGCGATCGGTGGCGTTATTTCAATCCCAACACCGGCGCAGAAGAGTTGCCTGACCGATACCTGATCTGGTGGCGTGGCAATCAACCGCTGGTGCGCGTCGAGGGCGGTAGCAACGTCGAGGTAAATTTCGCGGTGCAGAAGAATTTTCTCGACTCAATGTCCATCGCCGAACGGCGTGCGCAGGTAGAAGGGTCTCTGCTGGTCGACTTTTCACTTTTCAGTTTGCCAATTCAGACACAAGCCGTATACAGCGTCTTGCTGATGATACCGATCGGCGCACTGATCATGGTTGTCATGCGCAACATAATCGGCATTGACGCCTTCGGCACTTTTATGCCGGTGCTAATAGCACTGTCATTTCGAGAAACGCGACTCCTGTGGGGAATCGTTCTATTCACGTTGCTGGTCACTCTCGGACTGAGCATTCGTTTTTTGCTTGAACGGCTGCGTTTGTTGCTGGTGCCGAGACTTGGCGCCGTGCTGATTGTTGTTGTCATTTTGATGCTCGTGATCAGCGTTGTGTCGCACAAGCTGGGTCTTGAGACCGGTTTGTCAGTTGCACTTTTTCCAATGGTCATTATCGTAATGACTATCGAACGTATGTCCGTGGTTTGGGAAGAGCGTGGTGCGGGCGACGCGATAAGAGCCGGTCTTGGCAGTCTGCTCGTCGCTGCCGTCGCCTATCTCGCGATGGGCATGGACTGGCTCGAGCACTTGATTTTTGCGTTTCCGGAACTATTGCTGTTCGTGCTTGCGGTGGTTCTCTTGCTCGGGCGTTACACGGGGTACCGCCTTACCGAACTGCGCCGCTTCAGACCAATTGTAGGTGATTAGCATAATTGCGGGAAAACATCTTGCGGCAGCGGGGGTTCTGGGCCTGAACAGGCGTAATGTCGACTTCATCATGCGGCTGAACCCGCGACGGCTTTACCCGCGTGTCGATGACAAACTGATCACGAAGCAACTGGCGCTCGACGCAGGTATGGCAGTGCCTGAACTTTACGGTGTTATCAGTCACCAGGCGGATGTTCGTCGACTGTCGGAGATCACGGGCGAGCGTGAGAGTTTCGTTATCAAGCCCGCGCGCGGCAGTGGTGGCGACGGGATCGTCGTCATTACCGGTCGCAGCCACAGAAAGCGGCGAAGTTACCGGCTTGCCAGTGGCATGCTCATCTCCGAATCCGAACTGATGCACCACATATCAAACATCGTTAGCGGGCAGTACAGCCTGAGCGGTAGCCCGGATTCCACGCTGATCGAGTATTGCGTCAAATTCGATCCCATGTTTGCGGAGGTCAGCTACCAGGGAGTCCCTGATATACGCGTGATCGTGTATCGCGGCTATCCGATCATGGCGATGGTACGACTGCCGACACGGAGTTCCGATGGCAAAGCGAACCTGCATCGGGGCGCGGTCGGGGCAGGTATCGACATCAGTTCCGGAGAAACGCTGACCGGTGTTCTCGGCGATGATGTCGTCGAAGATCACCCGGATACTGGTGCCTTGATTGCCGGACTGTATATTCCGCACTGGGATTTCATTTTGCAGTCCGCGGCGCGCGGCCTGGAGGTGACCGGCCTTGGCTATCTCGGTGTCGATATCGTCATCGATCGCGACCGCGGGCCGCTCATACTGGAAATGAACGCAAGGCCCGGGCTCAACATCCAGATCGCCAACTGCAGCGGCCTGTCCAGCCGTCTCAATCGTGTTGACGAAATATTCGATCCAAAGGCCGATGCCGCCCGGCGGGCAGAAGTCTGCCGGCAGGAATTCCCGGCGCAGCGGCAAACCGCCCTGCCGCTGGATATGGAGCATTGAATAAGACGCTGATGCGGTATCCTCAGCAATGATCGCCCAGGCTTTCGCCCGGTTCCGCCCAGTATCAGCGGACTTTGCACGACCCGGAGGATTCGCTGATTAACGAACTTCCCGAGCATAAGCAACCCAGGACGTCTGGCAACGTCATCATTGCCAGCGGGGCTGTCATTGCAGTGCTGCTCGGGATCCCAGGTCTGTTTATCGGTTTATTTGCTGCGGTCGGCGTCATCAGCGGCGACAAGCTGATCGCCGGTTCGCTGGGCGCACTCTGGGCTTACCTGGCGGTGGCAGGCGCCTACGAATTAAATCGCAGAAAGTTCGACTGGGATCGCGGCCGGCAATACAGCGATCGTCATTTGCTGGCCGGGACCATTGCGGTCTCTGCCGGACTCGCAATCAGTGGCGCCATGCATGAAACCATGCCTGGATTGGCGGTGATTCCAGCACTGTCTGCGATACTTCAGGCGAATGACGGTCACGAGAAAAAGTATCTGTCCGTCATCCACAGCGCGTTCCTGATTGTCGGGCTGAGTATCGCCATCTGGTTCTACAGAAACGGCGTGATTGGCACGTTGTGGCTCGAAAGGGTTGAGGCCTGGCCCTAATTTCTTGCGATGCAGGGAGGCGCAGACTAAAGTTTCAGGATCAACTGGCTGACACACAAATCCAGCAACAGAATAATTGAGGGGAGCAACATGGAAATTCGTCGTGCGGCATGCGCCGAAACTTTGATCCTGCTGTGGGTAATGGTCGTGGCAGCGGGATGCCAGCGGCAGGATATGCCGGGGCCCACAGTTGTTGAGACTGAGGCGCAGCCTGCAACTACGGGACTCGCCTGGGTTGACGCAAATCGCATCGGCAACGCCGATGCCGAACCGCAGAACTGGCTCGCGCATGGCCGGACCTGGTCCGAACAACGATATAGCCCGCTAGCCGATATCAACGAGTCCAACATAGGTGATCTCGGACTTACCTGGTATTTCGATCTCGATACTGCGCGCGGTCAGCAGGCATCACCCATCGTTGTCGATGGCGTCATGTACACAACCAGTGCCTGGAGCAAGGTGCAGGTGCTCGATGCAGCGACCGGCCAGCTCAAGTGGCAATTCGATCCCGAAGTGTCGAGAGCATGGGACGTCAAGACCTGTTGCGGTGTGCAAAACCGCGGAGCTGCCCTCTGGAAAGGCCGCGTGTACGTCGGCACCATCGATGAAGTCGTCGAAAAAGCAAAAGCAATGGAAGCGTAGCAAATTCCAGGTAGCAGGCAGCAGGTAGCAGGTAGCAGGAACTGCAAGGCATGGTTCGAAGTGAAGAATAAAAAGTACGGCCACGGCGTGCCGTGCCCTGATAGTGATAAACGGAAAAACTTCGTATGCAGTAATGACAAAAAATCATGGAAGCCGCTGACGATAAAAAAGTCCGATGCAACTTGATCTCCCCCGAACGCCCGCTGTTTGAGGGCGAAGTGGACCACGTGGTCTTCGCCACCAAGAACGGCGAAAACGCGGTATTCCCCCTCCATGCTCCCATGGTGGCGCTGCTCGGCATCGGCCAGGTGCGATTGATTCAGGGAGGTGAGACGACCCGGTTCGCCATCCGCGGCGGCTTCGTTCAGGTCTTGGACAATCAAGTCGACCTCCTCGTCGACACGGCTCTCACTCCGGACGAAG
>JADFGH010000196.1 GCA_022567775.1 Pseudomonadota bacterium
TTTCAAGCATCAACTTTTCAGCAAACCAGCTCAGCAACTCCATCTGCTATACTTGCCGCCACCTTCCACCGTCAATTCTGGTGGAGGGGGTAGGATTCGAACCTACGTAGGCTTAGCCAGCAGATTTACAGTCTGCCCTCGTTGACCGCTTGAGTACCCCTCCGCGGACACAAGCCGGGTATTGTCTAATCCTCCCACCAACCTGTCAACACATAAACCATTGTTTTTTGATTGCCCGGCACTCGCCTGATTCTGCCTGACATCCTTGATGCAGGCTGGTTTCAGCCAGTTTCCTCTGGGTCCACCGCCCAGTGCCATGGCTCGTAGACAAATCCGCACGGATTGTCCCTCGGGTAGGTCATCGAGAAGCCGAACTCCCCGGCATTTTTTCCCAGCCAGGCGAACGCGTCGGATGCTTCGAACTCCTCGGTCAGTGGCCGGCTCCCGGGTGTCGCGATATCGACAGCGCCGCCGCTGTGGTGCTGACTAAATCCGGGTGCGGCATTGACCTCGAGTATCTCCTCGATGCCCTGACCTGCCTCGAGCTTGTTGCGGATCAATTGTGCCTGGTATTCGAGACTCCGGAATCCCGACACGATCAGGAGACGTATGCCCTCGCCACTCGCCGCCTCAACCATTTGCTGCCACCGTGCCGCCGTATCCGGAGTCAGCCTCTGCATGCGCCCGACCAGGTTCGGCCCTACATCGACCAGGCGCGTCGCCTCCGTGTAATGCGGCAGACCTCGATCCTGACCATAGTCCATCGGAATGCCCAGCTCCAGGTGCAGCTTCTGGTGTTTTTCGCTCAACATGGTTTTTGCGTGGGAGGCCAAGCCGCGATTGTCCCACAACCACCCCACACAGCAAACGACCGGCTGGATTTGAAGATAAAAGGAACCTGGTGCCTTAGAATCTGCTGCCGGTGTTGCCGATTACGATGCCCGACCTTCAGGAAAACGAGTCTAAGGATGTCACAGGACAGAATATTTGCAGAAATGGGAGTAAAGGCCGGGTCCTTCGAATTTAACGATGAGGTCGCCGACGTGTTTCCCGATATGCTGCGGCGTTCGATCCCTGGCTACGCGGCGTCCATCCAGGCGATAGGCACGCTTGCGTCCCGTTACGTGCAGCCCGGCAGCAGATGTTACGACCTCGGATGCTCGCTCGGCGCCGCCACGCTCGCAATGCAGCAGAATATCTCAGTACCCGGATGTCAAATCATCGCCGTTGACCTGGCGCCGGCAATGATTCGGCGATGTCGCGAAATAATCGCTGCCAGTGACAGCGACGTCGATGTTTTGATTGTTGAAGACGATGTGCGGCAGATCACCATCGAGCAAGCCTCGATGGTCGTCATGAATTACACCCTCCAGTTTCTGTCGCTTGAAGAACGCGATGCGATGATTGGCAATATATTTGACGGCCTTAATGACGGCGGCATCCTCGTGCTTTCGGAGAAAGTGTTAGACGAGGACGACGAGGTAGAGAAACTGCTGGTTGCGATGCATCATGAATTCAAACGGCAAAACGCATACAGCGATCTCGAAATCAGCCGTAAACGCACTGCACTCGAAAACGTCCTGATACCGGAGACCATTTCCATGCATCGAACCCGACTGGAGAATGCAGGATTCCGCCATGTCGGCATTTGGCTCAGGCAGTTTAATTTTGTATCGATCATTGCGACCAAATAACAGTGCATGACTACAGCATGATTTTTGACAGCCTTGACCGGGCTGGACTGGGTTCATGGCAGGCGCCGCTTGCACCCTTGCTGCAAAATCGTTTCGCTGGCAGCGCTCATGGCGACATCAGTAAATGGCGAGCGATAATCGACAAGCTGCCTGACGTTACAGGCGCAAACGCCATCCTCAATTCCCCTGCCGTGACCGCCGAGGGTCCATCGGTCGATACGGCACTGAGAAATAAAGTCAGGGACTTGCTGCTGCAACTTAAGCCCTGGCGTAAAGGGCCGTTCAATATTCACGGCATAAACGTGGATGCTGAGTGGCGATCCGATCTCAAATGGGATCGCCTCAAGAACGAGATCGCCCCGCTTAGCGGTCGGCGCATACTTGATATCGGCTGCGGCAATGGCTACTACGCATTGCGCATGATGGGCAACGGTGCCCAATTGGTTGTTGGTATCGATCCGATGCTGCTATGCGTATTCCAGTTCCTGGCGCTAAACCACTTCCTGGCCGTTCCAGCTGTTTATGTATTGCCGCTGCGGCTACACGAATTGCCCGACGCACGGAATCTTTTCGACACTACGTTTTCGATGGGTGTCCTTTACCACCAGCGAGAACCACTCGAACACCTTGCGGCGCTGCAAGCAACATTGCGCCCAGGGGGCGAGCTGGTCCTTGAGACGCTGATACTTCCCGGCGCCGGTTCGCTTGTACGTGAACCGGAAGATCGTTATGCACGCATGCGCAATGTCTGGCATTTGCCAACCGTGACTGCGCTCGAGGACTGGCTGCGACAGACCGGATTCTGCGACATCAGGCTCGTTGATGTCACGGTCACCACGGTCAATGAACAGCGCAGCACCGAGTGGATGCCATTCGAATCCCTGGCAGAGGCTCTCAATCCGGACGATCCGAGCTACACCATCGAGGGTCTGCCTGCGCCAGCGAGGGCACTCGTAATCTGCAAATCCCCGTGAGGCCGGCAGCATCGGTGCTGCCGGTACTTGACTATAGGTTAGTTGCTTTATAAATTTCTGATTAAACAGAAACAAGAGAAATCAAATGAACCTGTCACCTGCTGTCGAAAAATACGTCCTGCACTGGGGCGAGATGGGCACCCGCTGGGGCACGAACCGAACTGTTGCGCAGATACAGGCTCTACTCTATTTGTCGCCCCGGCCATTGCGTGCCGACGAAATCGTCGATTACCTCTCGGTCGCCAGGTCTAATGTCAGCACCAGCATGCGCGAACTCCAAAGCTTTGGTCTGGTCAAGATGACGCACATGCTCGGCGACCGCCGTGATTATTTTGAGTCGCTGAGCGACGTCTGGGAATTGTTTCGCGTGATCATCGAACAGCGCAAACAACGCGAACTTAATCCGACGCTATCGATGCTCCGAACCTGTGCGGTAGAAGTTGCTGAAGAAAAGGACACGGACGAAGTCACCAAACAGAGAATTCGCAACATGCTTCAGTTCGTGGAAACCACTAGCAACTGGTATGAACAAATTCAGCAGATACCGACACCCACACTGCAGAAGGTAATGAAACTCGGAGCGAAAATTACAGGATTTCTCGATAAGTGAGGCGCGATGTCGAATTCACCAGACATCTTGCTGGTTTACGACAAGGAGTGTCCGGCCTGTAATTACTACTGCAATCTCGTACGAATCCGCGAGTCGGTCGGAAACCTGGTTCTGGTCGATGCGCGCGATGGCGGCCCGGTGATGGACGAAATTACGGCTGCTGGCCTCGACATCGATCAGGGCATGGTACTCAAAGTCGGTGACAACCTTTATTACGGATCGGAGGCGATACATTCACTCGCGCTGATGAGCACACGATCCGGAATATTCAATCGCCTGTGTTATTTTTTCTTCAGATCTGAAAAGACATCGGCCGTCCTGTACCCGGTGTTGCGATTATGCAGGAATCTCCTTTTGAAAATCCTGCGCAAATCGAAAATCAATAACCTGCAAGCTGCCAATAACGACCGCTTCTGATCGTTCTCACTCGGTTTGTACAGGCGTGCATCCCGATAGCGTTTGTAAAGATTCCTTTTCCGGTGCCCTCAGGAACCAGATTGCGCCATCGCCCGAAGCCGCGTCCAGGCCCCCGTAAACTGCACGGGGGATTCGATAAAAATATCCGCCCGCCACATACTCACCGGTAACTGCTTCTCCATTAACGCACTCACTGCCCCGGTAGGTTCCTGCGACCAGGTAGCCCTCCCGGGTTGTCGACGACTGTTGCCAGCTTTGGCTCGCAAACGGATCGATTTTCATGAGCCAGGTGCGAGCGCCGCTGCCGGGGTCGGCACGGAGTTCCTTTGCCGATAATCCGATGTCGTTCGGGCTTTCGGACAACGGCGTCCAGCTGACCAGGTCGCTGCTCAATATAAGGGGCGTCTGAATAACGGCGTCCGGGTCGGCATCGTCCAGAAAATACAGGAGCGAAGCTCCTCGCGAGGTCTTCATTCGCAGTCCGGTCGAGCCTGGTGGAATGTAGGCGTACCCGCCCGGGCCCAGCGTGAGATCACCGAGTACGATCTCGCCCTCAAGCACAAATATCTCGACACTTTTGCCGGGCGATGCGCCGGTTGTGAATTGCCAGTCGGCCGGCAGCAAAATGCGGTTACTCGAGCGCCGGGTTCGCGGATCGCCGGCAAGTTGCTTCGCGCGCACACCGGGCAGCTCTGCAATGAATATGTCGGGTAGTTCTTCGACCTGGAGGAATGCCGGATATGGCGTTTGCGGGGCGCTCGCCGCGCAACCGGCAAGATTTGACAGCAACGCCAGGCAGAGGGCCCTCAGCAATGCATTGCAACTAATGTTCATATTGCATCCAGACACAATCGACTCCATCCAACACCATATGAATGATCAACCCGATACCCAGTAATCGCAGTCTCGGCCAGAACGAGACGGCAGCGTATACGGCAATCGCCGGGTACTGATGCAGCGGGTGAAATCCGATGCTACAGCGACCGGGATCGACTACCGGATCTGCCAGAAAATGATCGACATCAACCATCATTGTCGCAACCATCGTGATCCATGCCCTGAGGAAGTTCTGCCGAAAGAACACGCCAGCCACAGTGGCAGGTACCAAGAAGTGCAGGAGCAGGTGAACGACCGGCCGAAACATAGGGTTTGCAAGTGATTAGTTTATCAAAATTAAAAAAGCCGCCCAGAAACTGGGCGGCTGCTAAGCAGAAGGTGTTTCAGGTCCAAAATGGCCTTTGTTGAACTACCCAAACCTCGCTGTTTGTCAATAACTCAACCAGCCGTCTCGTCAATGCCGGCAGGCTGCGTTTCGGCTGTCGCTGACCCGCGCTGTCCAGGCGAACGGGCTCGCGTCGATCTGAGCATCGCGATGAGAGGTATCACGAGTCGCTCAATGTCCGAAAATTCTGCTTCCAGCATGG
>JADFGH010000197.1 GCA_022567775.1 Pseudomonadota bacterium
TTCGCGTAACTCCCCAGCACCGACTCGACCGGCACCCACACGTCGAACGGAACTCCACTGAAGCGCGCCCGAAAACTCACGGCAGCATTGCTTAGTTTGAGATTATGTGCGGCCGAATGGCTGATATTCAGAATGATTTTGCCGTCTTCGACGTGCTCGCGGGGTACGGTAACGCCGTCGATCGAGGCATCAATGACGATATGCGGGGTATGTCCGTTGTCGCCCATCCAGTCGTGCATCGCACGAATCAGGTACGGCCGCTTGGATCTGCTCGGAGTTTTCATACGCGAAACCGTCGATAGCTGCAGTTCTTACAGACGCATTTCCTGCTCGAGTTCCGTGAGGCTATCCTGAAACGAGCGCCGCTCAAAGACCCTTTTCAAATACGCATCGATCGGCTCAGCCTGGGAACCCAGTTCAATTCCATATACCGGCAAACGCCACAAAATTGGCGCGATACTGCAGTCAACGAGGGAAAATTCGTCACTGAGGAAATATTTCTTGGCGCTAAACAGGTCAACACTGGCCAGGATGCTGTCCCTCAGCATCTTCCGGGATTTTGTCGACAGCTTTCGTTCGCCGTCGGCCTCGTATTGCTCGGCCAGCTGATACCAGTCAGATTCTATGCGAAACAGCGCCAGGCGAAACTTCGCGCGGGTAACAGGATCAACCGGCATCAACGGTGGGTGCGGAAAGCGTTCATCGAGATACTCGATGATAACGCGCGAGTCATACAACACGAGATCACGATCGACCAGGGTCGGCACCGTGTGATACGGATTCAGATCCATGAGATCTTCGGGCAAGTCCGGGCCTTCAACATCGGCAATTTCGATATTGATGTTCTTTTCTGCCAGTACCATTCGTGCGCGATGGCTATGAATGCACGTTGGTTTGGAAAAAAGTGTCATCACGGATCGTCGGTTGGCAATCACTGCCATAATGCGGTCCCCTTCAGCAAGAATGCCATAGCGCTAATTTACTGTTGGAATTTATCCAGCTTAACCGCATCGCCGTCAAGAGACATCTTTCCAGATTTCTTTCTTCAGCAGCGAGGCGATAACCCAGAAGAACGCCAGAAATATCAGAACCCAAACTCCCATTGCCCGCCGGGTCGAAGCAATCGGCTCGCTGATATATTCGAGAAAATTCACGGTGTCGCGAACGAAACTGTCGAATTCCCCGGGCGACATCGAGCCGGATGTCCGCGTTTCGAAATGCCCGAACACGCTGGTTCCGTTCGCGTCTTCTGTGAAAACGCCGGTTTGAAAACCCTGCAACTCCCACAGTACGTGCGGCATGCTGGTTCCCGGCAGGACACGATTGTCTACCCCAGTCGGACTGTCGGGATCGAGATAAAATCCTTTGAGAAAATTAAATGTGTAGTCGGTGGTCCTGGCCCTCGCCATCAACGACATATCCGGCGGCGGCTGGCCGAACCAGCGTGCAGCATCATCGGCAGCCATATTGGCCTGAATAGTTTCAAACGTTCTTTCGGCATTGAACATGAGGTTTTCGATCAGTTGATCTTCGCTCAGCTGAAGATCGTCCGCCATGCTATTGAATCGCACGTATTTCGCTGAATGGCATCCGCTGCAGTAATTCATGAAATTCCTGGCCCCACGCTGCAAAGAACTGACGTCGCCCACGTCGTTTTCGGCAGACTCCAGCTCAATGCTGGTGGCGGAAAATACGTCACTGCCGGCAAGTAGCGCTGCCAGCGCCACGGCGATCCTTGTCGCCTTATCCATGATAGACGACCCTGTCCGGTACCGGCTTGGTCTTGTCGATTGCCGTGTAATACGGCATCAGCAGGAAAAAGCCGAAGTAAACGACCGAGAAGATTCGCGACATGATGACGTAGATGCTGTCCACAGGCTGCATTCCCAGCCAGCCGAGCGTGGCGAAACTAATGACAAACAGGGTAAGTGCCAGTCTGTAAATCCAACCCCGGTAACGGATAGACCTGACCCTCGAACGATCCAGCCACGGCAGGAACAGCGGCAGCAGAACCGCACTGGCCATCAGGATTGCGCCCCAGAGTTTGTCCGGAACTGCGCGCAAAATCGCGTAGAAAGGCGTGAAATACCAAACCGGCGCGATGTGTTCGGGCGTTGCCATCGTATTGGCAGCCTCGAAATTCGCATGCTCCAGGAAGTAGCCGCCCATATCGGGCGCGAAAAACACCACGGCGCAGAAAAGCATCAGAAATACGATGATGCCGACCAGGTCCTTGGTGGTGTGATAAGGATGAAACGCCACACCATCCAGTGGGATGCCATCCGGACCCTTGTGGTCCTTGATCTCGACGCCATCGGGATTGTTCGAACCGACATGATGTAACGCCACGATATGCACGAAGACCAGTGCAATTAACGCGATCGGGATGAGGATTACATGTAGCGCAAAAAAACGGTTCAGCGTGATATCCGATATTGAGTAATCGCCGCGGATGTACTCGACCAGGGTTTCACCGATAGCTGGTATGGCGCCAAACAGGGAGATAATCACTTGTGCCCCCCAGTACGACATTTGTCCCCACGGCAGCAGGTAACCGGAGAACGCCTCGGCAAACAACGCAAAGAAGATCATCATGCCGATGATCCAGATCAGTTCGCGGGGCTTCTTGTAGGAACCGTAAAGCATCGCCCGGAACATATGTAGATAAACCACGATAAAGAAAAACGACGCACCCGTCGAATGCATGTAACGAATCAGCCAACCCCATTCCACGTCACGCATGATGTACTCAACCGATGCAAACGCCTCGTCGGCCGACGGCTTGTAATTCATCGTCAGAAAAATGCCGGTGAATAGCTGGATCATCAGTACAACCATTGCCAGGACGCCGAATAGGTACCACCAGTTGAAATTCTTGGACGCGTAGTATTGAGTGATGTGGTACTGCATCGTTTCCGTCAACGGGAAACGATCATCGATCCACTTCATGAAACCACCCTTCGGGACGCCGATTTCTGATTCGATCCTGGCCATTACGCTGCTCCCGAATCGGCGCCGATCATAATGAGGTCCTCACGAATGAACCGGTAGGGCGGAACACGCAGGTTGTCCGGTGCCGGCACCCCTTTATACACGCGTCCGGAAAGGTCGAAACGCGACCCATGACAGGGGCAGAAAAAACCGCCGAACCAGTCGTCCGCCGGACCAACGTCTATCTGCGCAATAGGCGCACAGCCGAGGTGAGTGCAGGTCCCCTCGACGACCAGAAACTCCGGCTTCATTGAACGATATTCGTTAACGGCAAACTCGGGTTGCTGGTCTTCCTTCGCCGAATCGGGATCTACAAGCAGATCCGTTGACAGCGGCAGGCGAGACAGCATTTCCTCATTACGTCGCAATATGAATACGACCCTTCCGCGCCACATAACCCGAATCATCTCACCAGGCTCAAGCGTGCCGACGGGAACCTCGACCGGCGCACCGAGCGCCTGTGCACGAGCGCTGGGCTTCAGCGATGCGAGGAACGGATACATGGCAAACGCGATGCCGACACCGCCGGTCACGGCGGTGGCAACAGTCAGGAAATGACGTCTTTTTTGATCAACGTCGTCGGTCATTCAGGGCTCCCATTCACTACATTTCCCAGCGTTGGCACCGAAATCATTAAAATCACTTTTGCACAGGCATTTCCCGGTCCAAAATGCCGGCGCACAGCCCGGAACCGCGTATCAATGACAGTTGCGCCTTGCATTGCCTCGCCTAAGCATCCCTTAGCAACGATTTGACAGGCCCTCTCACTTGGACGGTGTAGTGCTTTATTCGAAAACAGGTAAATTTGCAGCAGACCCGGTTTGCCGTCAGGATGACGGATGATTCGGGACTGGGTGCGAAACCAGTGGCGCATTATACACGCGGCCACGCAAAATTGGCTAGACCGTAAAACAGCGATGTCTCGCCATCCGCGTCCCCGAAATTGCCTGTAGCAACGCTTGGCGGTAGCCCCTTGGCGAGACTTAAACCGATTTTGATATTCCTCGTTCAGTCGATTGTGGTCGGGCTCGCCGCCGCTTTCATCGTCGTTCTCGTGCGGCCACAACTTTTGCCGGCTCTGCAGTCTGGCCGGGCCGCTATCTCCGGTCAGCCAGCGAGCTACGCCGATGCGGTAGACATCAGCGCACCGGCGGTCGCCAATGTCTATACCCGGAGGCTCGTCGCCACGAGCGACGCGTCCGGAGGTTCGGGCAGGTTCCAGATCAACACCAGCCTCGGCTCAGCGGTGGTCATTGATTCTGAGGGATATCTCGTCACAAATTTTCACGTCGTTGCCGACGCAACTGAGATTCGGCTGCAGATGGCTGACGGGCGCATCGCGAATCCTGAAGTAGTTGGCGTTGACAGCGAAACAGATCTTGCTCTTCTCAAGGTTGACCTCGGCCCGTTGCCTGCGATTCCTCTTGGCCGGTCGGACCAGTTGCGCATCGGCGACGTCGTGCTGGCGATTGGCAATCCATATGGCCTGAGCAAGACCGTAACCCAGGGCATCGTCAGCGCGACGGGCCGCGGATTGCTTGGTCTCCTGACATTCGAGAATTTTATTCAGACGGATGCGGCGATTAATGAAGGCAATTCGGGCGGCGCGCTAATCAACAGCAGAGGCGAACTGGTTGGCATCAACACCGCCGTCCTGGCGCAGGACGCCGGAACAGAAGGTATAGGCTTCGCGATCCCGGTAGACCTGGTCCGCGGCGTCGTCGACGAAATCAAAAAGCACGGCCGCGTTATTCGCGGCTGGGTGGGACTGATCCCGGACGAGCTGAGCCGGGCAGAATCTGCGGCGCTGGGGCTCGATCCGAACGTGGGCATTCTTCTTGGTTCAATCGTCCCTGAAGGGCCGGCCGCCGTTGCAGGCCTGCAGCGCGGCGATGTGATTCTGGGCATAGATGGCGAGTCGATACGCTCCCGTCAGCAGGCGCTGCTGCTGGTTGCACGACTGAATCCCGGGGAGCAGGTGGAGATCGACGGCTGGCGAGATGGCGAGCGTTTCCGGGCCATACTGGTGGTGGCCGAGCGGCCGAAGCTTGCCACCACAAACTAACAGGCGATATTTGTGGGATGGCAATGGGCATGGCGCCAGTTATTTGTTGCCT
>JADFGH010000198.1 GCA_022567775.1 Pseudomonadota bacterium
GATGGTCGCCAACATCGATGCAGAGATTACGCGTTTCGTCATCGGCGTAATTTCACTGACGCAACTTATCTACATGTCAGAGGTTGGCATATTGATGATCAAGTGCGAAATCCCGCTGCGCTTTCATCACCTGTTTGTCATCTTCGTGCTGCGGACGCTGATCGGCTTGCCGATTGTTCTGGCATACGCACACTGGGTCGTTTACTGATCGAATAATCCTGACTTGGCGAGCTGCCGTGCGACACGGGTCATTTCGTGACCTTTACCATTCTCATCGAAGGAGCCGAAGAATGCGACCACGAGATCACGGGACGGTGAGATGTAGAGTCCCTGCCCGCCGAAGCCACCTTTGAAGAAGTCGCCATCTTCCATGACAAAGTCCCACTGATAGGTATTGTGCCGGGCTGGCTCGCCATCGACCATTCGCGGATCGTCTTCGCGATCCGCGTTGAATATCTCCGGGCGTCCGCCGCTCTGGATCTTCGACAGGTAGGCATCCGAGATTAGCGAATCCATGCCGTTTCGCCCGCCTGGCGTAAACAATAGTCCGAAGCGCGCCATGTCGCGGAGTGTAGAGCTGATGCCACCGCTTGCGATCGGCACGCCGCGCCTTGGCGCTACAATTATGGCGTCTGACTCGGCGCCCATTTTTTGCCAGATCTCTTTGGAGAGAATATCGGTGTAGGTTTGGCCGCTGATTGTCTCGATGAGCCATCCGAGGATGAAGGTGTTCGGCGACGTGTATTCAAATGATTCTCCGGATGGTCGATGCGAATCGAGTGACGCCATATAGTCGAAGGTGCTGTCCATCGTTGCTTCGGTAGCGCGCAGCCAGCCGAGGGATGCCTCGTACTGGTAATAGCAACGCGCCGGATTGCTGTATGCGCCTTCCTCGCCTTCGAGGCAGCCAATACCGGACGCCATATCCAGTATGTCGATAACAGGTACACCTTCCCAACCCGATCCGGCCAGTTTCGGCAGGTAGCTATCCACCGGCTGGCTGACATCGATTTGCTCCCGGTCTTCGAGTATCGCAATCAGCGTTGATGCGAAACCTTTCGATACCGACATATGAAGATGCTTGTCTTCTGCGCGCATTCTCGGGTACGACTCGAATACGATCTCGCCGTGATGCAATACGAGTGCCCCATTGACTGTGGAATCATTGACGTAGTCCGCCAATTTCACTTTGCCACGATCGGTGGTTGTGACGAAATTGGCCACGTCTTGTCGAACATCCGCGGGCAATTCGCGTATCGGACCACCACGGTCGATCAGGCTGTGATTCCAGAACTCTGACATGTTGAGAAACACATAGCGCATCAGCGGTCCGCCATCGTCCCAGTTATCCATGGTCCATTGCTGTCGAAATTCCGTCGCTTCCTCGAGTGAGTAGCCGCTGTAGCCGTCTGCAGCGACCGTCAAAGTTGCAGCAAGAAGTGCGCCAGGAAGTAGTAGCCTGGTTTTCATGAATTTTCCCTTGTATTTACGCCAGTGACGGCCGTTCGTTGACGACGCCCAGTTCAGCTTCCAATGCACGCCCAACCCGGATGAGTTTGCCCTCCTCGAACAGGTTGCTCCACAGGCTCACGGAGCGCGGGATGCGATGCAGCGTTTCGTCGGTGTCGTTCTCGGGGTGGTTGAATAACTCGCGTGGCGTAATTTCTTCGAAACCGGCCCGCATGGCCAGGCAAGGCTGACCCGTGAAATTGGTGAGACTCAACATCGGCGTGCCGAAGCTCGGACCGAAAACGACGTCGACCTGCGAGAAGAACTCATGCGTCTTCCTCATAACATCGCGGCGCAGGCGATCTGCCTGCACGTAGTCGACTGCCGAGTAAAATCGTGCCTCACGGAAACTGTTCGGCCATGCGTTCTTGATCTGTCGTCGCAATAGATCGTCGCGGCCTGATAACGTCAGTTCTTCGAATGCTGCAGCAGATTCCGCAGCCAGCGGCGCCATGATTTCATCGACCGGCAGGTCCGGCAGCGTAATTTCCTTCAAAGTCACATTGAGTCGGGAGAGTGCCTCGAGTGCTGTCTTGTCAGTCGAGCGAACATCCTCGCCCTCGAACCAGCTTGGGTCATAACCGACAGTCAGATCGCTGATTGCCTGCCGGCCGTCATAACTAAAGCCCATTTCGATTGACGAGGCATCCATTACGTCGAATCCATTCAGCACGCTCAACACCAGTGCGGTGTCTTCGGTATAGCGGCACATCGGTCCGATCTTGTCCAATGACCAGCACAGCGCCATGGCGCCGGCACGCGATACCCGTCCATAGGTTGGCCGCAGTCCCGACAGCCCGTTCCTGTCCGCCGGCGATACGATAGAGCCCAGTGTTTCGGTACCGATCCCGAATGAACAAAGGCCGGCAGCGGTCGCAGAACCGGACCCTGCAGAAGATCCCGATGCGCCTTCCTTCGGATTCCAGGGATTGCGGGTCTCACCGCCAAACCAGACATCGCCCCAGGCAAGCGCCCCCAGCGTGGTCTTGCCGAGCATCACTGCACCGGCTTCCTGCAACAGTCGAACGACGGCGCCGTCCTTGCTGGCCACGCGGTCTTTGTACGGTTCTGCGCCCCAGGTCGTCAGGATGTCTTTTGTGTCCAGCAGGTCTTTGACGCCGTAGGGAATGCCGTGCAGCGGGCCCCGAACCTGGCCGGTCGCGCGTTCGCGATCCGCCCGGTCGGCCTGCGCCCGTGCGACGTCTGCCGTAACCGTCACAAAGCATTCAAGCAGTTCGCCGTACTTATCGATCCGTTCGAGGTATATGTCCGTCAGCTCGCGGCTCGTGATCTGACCAGTGGTCATCCAGCGCGCCTGTTGCTTGACGGAAGCAAAGGCAATGTCGCTTGCATCGTCGGGTAGTGCAGCGATCTCTTCGGGATACAAAGTGATGGAATTCGCCTGATCGGGATAGCTCACGCCCGGGAGCCGAGGGTCGAACGTCATGGCCGGCGCGAATGAATTCGGCATCTCCTGGCTGCGCATGGAATTCAGGTTTTCTATCTGCCTGGCGAAGAATCCTTCCTCGCCTTCCTCGCCTTCCTCGACAGGGCCGCCGAGAATCAGCCGCCGCTCTGCTTCAGAGAACTGCAGGCCGAATAGTTTTTCAGCTTCCGCCAGCGAGCGCTCTGTAATCCGCTCGTCGAAGCCGGCCCAGATATCGTCCTCTGATGAATCCTCCGCAGGCACACAGGCTGAGAGGGCAGCGCCGCCGCCGCCCATTAACGCAGCGACTAAAACTCGCCTGCGATTCAATAACAAAGATTCTTTCTTGTTCATTCCGGCGCCCCCGCTTTGGAATTCGTTTATTCTTCTTAGAATGGACCAGTTTAACACTCCATGGCGCGTAACCGCCGCCGCGATTTATACCACACCGACGGATTCCAGGGTTTACGGCACGCTCGATATCGATGTGACCGATGCCAAGCGTTTCATCGATGAGAAACGCGAGGCGGGCACCAGGATCACGATGACTCACATCGTCACAGCGGTTATTTCCCGGGCCGTCGCATTCGATGTGCCCGAGATGAACTGCTTCATACGGCGTGGGCGGGTGATAGGCCGGGAACGGCTGGATGCGATGGTGCCCGTGGCGATGAACGATGACGCGGGCGTCACCTCGGTAATCATCAAGGACGCACATGCGCGGACGGTCACCTCGATTGCCGGGGAAATCCGCGAGAAGGCCCGGGCCGCCCGCGGCGGTGTCGAATCGAAGGCGGCACAAAACAAGTACTTGCTCAACAGGATCCCATGGCCGCTGCGGCGGCCGGTATTCCTGATGCTGAAGTGGATAACGGTGGATATGGGCCTGGAGATCAAGGCCCTGGGTCTGTCCGCACACAGCTTCGGTTCATTCGTGGTGTCGGACATCGGTAGCCACGGCCTGAAGACCGGCATGACAGCATTGATGCCGGCCGCCAAGGTGCCGGCCGTAATCGTGTTGGGAAAGATCGAGGAAAAGCCGGTGGTGCGCAAAGGCGAAATCGTTATCCGGACTATATTGCCGTTAACGGGGACCTTCGATCACCGGATCGTCGATGGCGCACAAATCGGCAAGCTCGCGCGCGGCATCAAACGCAACTTCAGGAAAGTCGAATGGCTCGATGAGGTGCCCGAGGAAGAATTGCGAGATTGTATTTTCAAAACGCGAGACTGAACGAAACTGCCCCGCAACCTGCAAAGATTGCGGGGCAAGGTAATTACACGATGGAAAGTCAGTAGCTGAGGTCTGCGCGATATCGCAAAATACGGTCTTCACTGCTGACGAGCAACGCGGCACCGGCAGCCAGCATTTCCGCTCTTTCTTCGGCATTCATGTCTGCAAATGGTCCTGGCCCATCCAGTGCCGACCAGTTTTCAAGTCGCGTTGTGCTGATCCAGGTATTGTTGTTGCCACCCATCGCGACACGGCTGTAACCGAAACCTTTGATTCCGCCTTTCCTTAGCGCGGGCATCAGCCTGTTCTGGATCCAGTCGTGGTATTCGTCACTCTTGCCGGGCGCAACGTTTCGCTCTCGCAAATACAGCATGTTGAGTTCCGCGCCTTCGTCCGCGGGAATTTGAAGTTCCGGGTAGTTGCGCAATATCGCATAGGTACTTGACGCTACCGTGTCTCCAAACGCCGCTATCCACTTGTCCCAGTCGTCCTGTTCCATGGCTGGCTGAAATGCGGCATCATTGTCCCCGAGCTGGTCGAGACTCCTTACTGCATAGAATGTGCTCGTATCACCGCGAATCTCCTGCCAGAAGTCCCTTGACCTGCCTGCGGCTTTCTCTGCTCTGGCAAATTGTCGTTGCAATTCCAGGTACGCCGGAATTTGTCCCCCTTTTACAACCATCGTCCGTACTTGCGTATATGCAGCCCCATCATCCTGGGCTAGTACTTGCGATTGCGGCAAGAACAGGGCGATTGCAAGCAAGCTGCCAAGCATAACGCTGAGATATTTCTTATTTATCATGATATTGCTCCTTCGATTCTTGGTTTTTTGTTTTTTGAGCGTTTGGAACATTGACTCAAGCCAATTTTAGTCGCAAAACCTGACTTTGCCAGTAGCGCGGCAAGCCTTTATCCTTGCGAGC
>JADFGH010000199.1 GCA_022567775.1 Pseudomonadota bacterium
GCCCCTTCGCCTGCTCCGGCGAGATGTAATCGATCGTGCCTGAACCGGATGCTTTCAGCGTTCGCAAACTGATTTTGGCGAATCCGAAGTCGGCCAGTTTCAAACGGTTGCCTGGAAACAGGATGAAATTCTCCGGCTTGACATCACAATGAATTATTTTTTTCTCATGCGCATGTGCGAGTGCTGCAAGCGCCTGTTCCGCAATTTCCAGTGCACTTGCCATCGATATCCGTCGCACGATTCGGTCTGCGAGTGACTCGGTGCCAAGTTCCATCGCGATGACAAATTTGCCATCGACAAAACTGGCGTCCTGCACCTTCAGTATGTTCGGGTGATCGAGCTTGAATGCAACCTGCACTTCATGCAGAAAATCCTCGTGACTGATAGCGCTGCCCAGTTTCGGAATTTTCAATGCAACCCGTGTTTTATGAATCGTGTCCAATGCGCGATAAACGTCCGCGAGCGGGCCTGACGCGATCCGTCCGAGAATTCGATACTTACCAAGCTTTTGCCGGGCGCGTAACAATCTTCAGGCTCCGTGCAGAGTTGGGGTCAGACCCCGATTTTTCTAAACAACCTCGAACAGCCCGGCAGCGCCCATGCCGCCGCCGACGCACATCGTGCAGACCACGAATTTCGCGTTGCGCCGTTTGCCCTCGATCAATGCATGACCGACAAGCCGTGCTCCTGACATGCCGTAGGGATGGCCGATCGAAATCGCACCTCCGTTGACGTTCAGAATTTCGTTCGGAATACCAAGCCGGTCGCGGCAGTAGATCACCTGAACGGCAAACGCCTCATTCAGCTCCCACAGCCCGATATCATCCATCGCAACACCGGTGCGTTCCAGAAGTTTCGGAACAGCAAACACCGGGCCGATGCCCATTTCATCGGGCTCGGTACCGGCGACCGCGATGCCGCGATAGATGCCAAGCGGTTCAAGACCGCGCTTCTCCGCCAGCCTGCTGTCCATGACGACCGCGGCCGATGCGCCATCAGATAACTGGCTGGCATTGCCAGCCGTGATGTTGCCGTCTTCAAAAACAGGCTTCAGACCGGCGAGGCCCTCCAACGAGGTTTGCGGACGGTTACCCTCATCTTTTTCCAGTGTCACTTCGTGGAAACTGATTTCTTTCGTTTCCTTGTCCATGACGCCTTTGGTTGTGGTCACCGCGACGATTTCGTCGTCGAATGCACCGGCTTCCTGAGCGGCCGCCGTTCGTTGCTGGCTCTGCAGTGCGAACTCATCCTGCTGCTCACGCGAAATGCCGTATCGTTTCGTCACCACTTCGGCAGTGTCGAGCATACTCATATATATGTCGGGAGCTGCCTCGAGCACCTTGGGATCCGCTGCGCGATAGCGGTTGTAGTGTTCGTTTTGCACAAGACTGATCGATTCCACGCCGCCGCCTACAACTACTGACATGTTGTCTTCCAGTACCTGCTTGGCCGCAATTGCGATCGCCATCATTCCCGACGAGCACTGGCGGTCCACCGTCATGCCGGGCACTGTGACTGGCAGACCCGCTGCCAGCAAGGACTGACGCGCGATGTTCTGGCCGCTCGACCCCTGCTGCATCGCGCAACCCAGGATGACGTCGTCGACTTCTTCCGGTGCCACACCCGCACGTTCCACGGCATGACGTATTGCGTGCGACGCGAGGGTCGGCGCCTCGGTGTTATTGAAAGCGCCACGATACGCCTTGCCGATCGGCGTACGTGCGGTTGAAACGATGACTGCTTCTTTCACGATGGTCCTCCTACCTGATCTCGACACCAAGCGCCGCGGCAGCCTTGCCTATGTGCTTCGTGGTTTGTTCGCTGCCTACCTGCAACTCGACCTGGCCCTCGGTATTCGCGATCTGCTCCCAGGCTGCAGCAATATGTTCGGCGTCACGCTGGTCTTCGGGTAGAAAAATCCCAGGCGTTTCCTGGATGACAACCCTTGCATACACGCCGGCACCTGCTGCGATGATTTGCCGGTTCGGCGCATCTTCGCTTGCCATGAATATGACCGCGGGTGTAACTGCCTCCGGTTGCAGCATTGCGAGAATATGTTCCGGCATAATATTTTCAGTCATGCGCGTGGCCGCAATCGGCGACAATGCGTTGACTTTGATTCCATATTTCTGGCCCTCGAGCCACAATGCGTTCATGAAGCCCACGAGGCCCATTTTCGCGGCACCATAGTTTGTTTGACCGAAATTGCCGTAGATCCCGCTCGACGATGATGTCAGGACGATGCGGCCATACTCCTGCTCGCACATCTTGTCCCAGACGGCCTTGGTGCAATTGACCGAGCCATACAGATGCACATTGACGACGGCAGCAAAGTCGGCCAGATCCATCTTGCCAAAGGTCTTGTCGCGCAGGATACCCGCGTTGTTCACGAGTACGTCCACGCGGCCCCATTTATCGATGGCTGCGGACACCATCGCCTCAACCTGACTGTAGTCCGTAACATTGGCGCCGTTCGCCATCGCATCACCGCCCTCAGCCTCGATTTGCGCAACGACTTCGCGAGCGGCGTCGCTCCCCTCGCCGGTGCCATCGAGACTCCCGCCGAGATCGTTTACGACCACGCGTGCGCCGCGGCGTGCGAATTCCAGTGCATGACACTTGCCGAGACCATGACCGGAACCGGTAACAATCACCACCTGATCGTCAAATCGAATGCTCAATGTTGATTCCTTTTTATCGTTATTTATTGAAGAATAAAGAGGCTCAGTATTTCTGCGACGAGTGCGGGTTTTTCCTCGCCCTTGATCTCGATCGTCACTCTGGTCTTCGTCAGGATCTGACCGGGTGCCTTTTCACCGACCGACATTAGCATCGCCTGCGCGCGGATTTCGCTGTTTACCTTTACCGGCTGCAGATAACGAATTTTATCGGATCCATAATTAAGCGTCATGACCACATTTTCCGGACGGATCGAACACTCGCCAAGAAAATGAGAAATCAGCGACATCGTCAGATAGCCATGCGCAATCGTCGAGCCGAACGGTGTCTGCGCAGCCTTCTCCTCGTCTACATGAATAAACTGATGATCCATCGTGGCATCTGCGAAGGTATTGATCATTTTTTGATCGATGCGTACCCATGCGGACGGCTCGAGGGGCTGGTCGACATATTCCTGTAATTCTTCTTTTGACACTGTCAACATGACGCTGCAGCTTGTTCCGAAGGCGGGCTGCCAAGTGTACAGGGAGATCAGAAATTGCGAAAACCCGAATGGTGCCGAAAACCCGAATGGTGCCGGTGGTAGCTTTATAGCTTAATGCACTTCTTGGGCCGCCGCTGCCAAAGAGCCGCAAGCAATAAGCTATAAAGCTACCACCGGCACCGTACTCAAGCAATAAGCTATAAAGCTACCACCGGCACCGGACTACGGCACCGAACTACGCACCCGCGCAACCGCGTCCTGCCAACCCCGGTAGAGCGCATTTCTCTGGTCATCCGGCATCTGCGGCTCGAATACGCGGTCGCTGGCCCACAAATCGGCAATTGCGTCGGTAGATGCAAAAACTCCGCTGCCGAGACCTGCCAGGAACGCCGCACCGAGCACCGTTGACTCGACATTGACCGGACGTTCTACGGTCACATTGACCATATCGGCCAGGAATTGCAGGAACCAGTCATTGGCAACCATGCCGCCGTCGACGCGGATTACGCTAGGGTGCATTCCGTCATCAGACATTGCGTTGACCAGATCCTTGGTCTGATAGGCAACCGCCTGTAGCGTCGCGGTGACAATTTCATTGATGCCGCTGTCCCGGGACAGCCCCAGGATCGCGCCACGTGCCTTGGGATCCCAGTACGGTGCGCCAAGTCCGGCAAATGCGGGCACAACATGAACATGTTCGACGATGCCGGTCGCTTCCGCGATCGCTTGTGTGTCCGGCGCAGACTCGATGATCCGGAGTTGATCGCGCAGCCACTGAATCGCTGATCCGGCGACGAAGATACTGCCTTCGATGCCAAAAGTTGTTTTGCCATCGAGGCGGTAGGCAACCGTTGTGAGTAAATTATGCTTCGAGCGCACAGCGTCTTGGCCAGTATTGGCAATCACGAAGCATCCGGTCCCGTAGGTACTTTTTGTCGCGCCGGTCTGAAACCCCGCCTGGCCAATCAGTGCCGCCTGCTGATCACCGGCGATGCCACAGATTGGTATCTGCGCGCCGAGGACGGATTGATCAGTAACACCGAAATCATCGGCGCAGTCCTTCACCTCTGGCAGCAGCGACTCCGGGACATCGAATAATTCCAGCAACTCCCGGTCCCACTCCTGAGTATGAATGTTGAAGAGCAAAGTACGTGACGCATTGCTTGCGTCCGTCGCATGGACGCGACCGCCGGTCAGGCGCCACAGCAGAAAACAATCAATCGTGCCAAAAGCCAGCTGTCCATTCTCAGCCCGTTGCCGTGCATTTGCCACATTCTCGAGAATCCAGGCGATTTTGGTTGCGGAAAAGTAGGGGTCAAGGCGTAACCCGGTTTTTTGAGTCACTGATTCTTCGGCGCCCTTATCCTTTAGTTTTTGACAGTAGTCGGCCGTGCGTCGATCCTGCCATACGATTGCATGGTGCACACACTCGCCGGATTTGCGGTCCCAGATCAGCGTTGTCTCTCGTTGATTGGTAATACCGAGGCCCGCATAATTTTTGACATCAGCAGCAGCCAGAGATTTTCTTGTAACCTCTAGTACCGAATTCCAGATTACCTCGGGATCGTGTTCAACCCATCCGGGCTGCGGAAACTCCTGCGGAAACTCCTGCTGAGCGCTTGCAACGACGGCCGCGTTTTGATCAAAGACAACGACACGGCTGCTGCTGGTACCCTGATCGATGGCCATCAGGTATTGCGACGCACTCAACTTAAGGCTCCGGATTCATGGTGTAGATCGGTTTCCGGATATTCATTTGTTTGCCGGCCTCCTCAGGATATGCCTGCTGCGCCTGGCCAGCCGAATAAGCCGCGAGTTTCGCCAGAATCGAATCCGGCCACGGACTCACACGCCGCTTTTCCAGATCGACGTGCAGGTTCATCCACTCGGCGGTCGCCGCCAGAAAATCCTTCTCCGCAT
>JADFGH010000200.1 GCA_022567775.1 Pseudomonadota bacterium
CGCCGAAAGCACGTGCCGCGGCCCATTGAGCCGGAATTCATCTGCAGTTCATCTGCCGCGGGGCATCATGTCATGCATGTTCGGGGAACCCTCAATGGCCGCCCACAGTAGCAGACCGGATTTCAGTGACGTTGAATCGCGGCGCAGCACGGCATCCCATCGCTCGATGTCCTTTGGGCGCAGGCTTTACTACTTTTTCGGGATGCCGCTGTTACGCTTCGTGTTTTTCGTCCTCAATTCGACCTACCGCGTTGAGAAAGTCATCGGCGCTGAAGTGGTGGAGAAAATCCTCGCCGACAAGGAGCAGGTAGTCGCGCCCTGCTACTGGCACCAGCACCACGTACTTTGCTCCGGCTTGATGCGGCAGTGGATTCGCCGCGGATTTCGTGCGTGTTTCCTGATCTCGGCCTCGGTTGACGGAGAAGTCCCCGCGCGGATCGCCAGGTCCTGGGGCGCCGAAGTTATACGTGGATCGGCGAACCAGACGGGCGCGCTGGTATTGCGCGACATGCAGCAAATGATGAAACGCGGCATCTCGATCGTCACGACGGCTGACGGCCCAAACGGGCCAAAGTATGAATTCAAGGGTGGTGCAGTGCTGATGGCGCGCATTGGCGGTGCGCCGATGGTGCCGCTGGCCTGTGCCGCAGACCGTGCCTGGCACCTCGATCGATGGGATAATTTCATGATTCCCAAGCCGTTCGCCCGCATCGTCTATGCGATCGGTGAACCGATAACGGTGCCATCGGATACACCAGTCAATGCAATCGAGGAATTCCGGGTGCGCATGGAAGATGCAACCAATTCCCTGATGCAACGGTCAAAGGAAGCTCTGGCACGACCCGGGGGCCAATGAGTGAGCCAACTGTCCAATCTTGTGCAACGCAAGACCAGCAGGTTCCTGCTGGCTGTCAGCCTGTTGATTGCAGCCCTGGCTTCCTTCGCCGCGCCTGCGCTGACGCCGTACTCAGCCGAATACAAGATCGAGATCAGCATCGTCAATGGGAAACTGAATACACTGTTGCATCGCACGGAAACCGGTTATGTGGCGGAATCGGTCATCAAGGCAACTGGCCTGTCCAGGCTCTTCGTCGCTGGTTCGATTCGGGAGACATCGTGGTTTTCAGAGGGTGAAGGAAGCATTCAGCCGCATCAGTATCGTTCTACTGACGGCCTCTCAAGTGACCACGATACGATCGACCTGGATTTCGACTGGCACTCGAACGAAGTGACCGGTTTGATCGACGGTGAAGAATTTCAGGCGGCACTTGAGGGCGAGGTGCACGACCGTGTCTCCCTGCAATACGGCCTTATGTACGATCTCTTAAATGGCGGTGAAAAAAAGGAATATTTTCTGCAGGATGCCGAAGAACTCAAAGTGCTGTCGATCACCAACATCGGTAGCAAAGCGGTCAAAGTGCCGTTCGGCAGATTTAATGCGGTCGGAATTCAGCATCAAAGAATGGGTTCATCGCGTATAACAACGCTGTGGTGTGTCGAGGAACTGGGATACTTGCCGGTCATCATTGAGCAGCACCGGAAAGGCAAACTTCGCCTTCGCGCAGTCCTCACGAAGTACGATCCGATCGTCGATTCTATGGCAAATTCCACCGCGCAGCAGGAGTCTCGCTAGCTGATCTTTCTTAATCCGCTCTGTCAAATACCTGGACGATCGTCTCTTCTTCGAGTTTCTTGCTGCGCAAGGTTATTCTGCGCTGCAAAGTATTCCCATTATCAGTCAGCTGAAACCGCTCGGTGAGTTTCATACCGTTCTTGCCCAGCGTTTCGACAACCAGTTGCTTGCCTTCCCAGCCGGCAACCCGCTGCGCCTCAATCTCGCCGACGCTTATCATCCGGCTTTCGCCAAAGCGAAATTCCTCGACGACTGAGCGGTCAAAGCTGATGAACAATGCATACGGGGTTTGCGTGATCTTGAGCGCAGTTCCGGTCTCAAGGAAAACGTAAACCTGTCCGCCCTTCATTGATCCGCTGCTGCGACTCCTGCTCTGCGCAGCTCGCTTTGCTTTGAATACTGCCTCGTCGTCTACGCCGGCGGTCTTGCGGATCGCCTCCCTGATGCGACGCCGCTCGGCCGGAGAAACTTCACGCATGATCCAGTTGCCGGAGAAGTCCGTACCGGCAGGCACAGTCCCGTCCCTGGGCTCGAGGATTTCCGGGGACGCGCAGGCGCCGAGCAACAGGCATAGCAGCAAATGAAAGGGTAACCATCTGGTCATCGCAGGGAAGAATACGCAATAAAGGCTGTATGACGCAATTCACGGTTAGCCGGAATGCCGATGTTTGAGAGTGCATCCCGCAGCGTGCCGCTGTAATCTCTGGCACGATGAATTCGCAGCCCCACGAAACAACGGTTTCCAGCACCTGGGAGCGGCCGTTTGTGCCTCCCGCGGCCTGTCCGCAAAAAGCGGACGTCGTAATAATCGGCGGCGGCATTATCGGCGTGTCAACTGCATGGTTCCTCGCGAAGCAGGGTGTGGATGTCGTCCTGTGCGAAAAAGGCCATATTGCCGGTGAGCAATCGAGCCGCAACTGGGGTTGGGTTCGTTGCCAGGGCCGGGACCGGCGCGAGTTGCCGATGATGATCGAAAGCATGAACATCTGGCGCGGACTCGAAGTCGAGATTGGCGAAGATGTCGGCTTCAACCAGGGTGGCTGCCTGTACATGGCGAGGAACGAAAAAGAGCTTGGGAAATATGCCGGGTGGCTGGCTACGGCCAGGGATTTCGGCCTCGATACGCAGGTCATCGAAGGCAAGGAACTCGACCAGCATGTCAGCGGCGCATCGTCTCGCTGGCTCGGCGCGATGTACACCGCAAGTGATGCCAGGGCCGAACCGCACAAGGCAGTTTCGGCGCTCGCCCGGGCCGCAATACGGTCCGGGGCGACACTGCTGACATCGTGTGCTGTGCGCGGCGTCGAGACACAAGGCGGCCGCTTGTCCGCAGTCGTGACGGAGCATGGTTCGATCCAGACCTCTACCGCACTCTGTGCAGCGGGAGCGTGGACCTCGATGTTCTGCCGCTCACTCGGAATAGCGGTGCCGCAACTGCAAGTGCGTGGCACCGTTGCCCGCACGTCCCCTGCAGACGTCATTCTGAACGGCAACGTGTTCGATAAAAGACTCGGCATCCGGCGTCGACAGGATGGCGGCTATACGATCGCTCACGGGTCCATTCTGGATCATTTCATTACCCCCTCGACGTTTCGTTTCTCCCTGAAGTTCATGCCGGTGCTGTTGCACGAGATGCGCGCATTGAGAATTTCGATCGGCCGCCCGTTTTTCGAAGAACTGGGGACGCCGGCGAAATGGGCACTGGACGAGGAGTCCCCGTTCGAGCGAACCCGTGTATTGAACCCGGAGCCTAATCCGCAGGTGCTGAAGAAAATTCGCAAGAACCTCGACGAATTATTTCCGCAACTGGCGGGAACCAGGATTGTCGAGGCCTGGGCAGGCATGGTGGAAACAACGCCGGATGTCGTGCCGGTGATGTGCGAACACGAATCCATTCCCGGCTTTCATATCGCAACAGGATTGAGCGGCCATGGCTTTGGTATCGGGCCGGGTGCAGGCAAGGCTCTTGCCGGCATGCTGACCGGTACCGACGTTGGCATCGACATGTCGCCGTTTCGCCTGAGCCGGTTCTTCGATGGTTCGCCGATCCGGCTGGAATCAATGATCTAGGGAATCAGGACGCATTCATGCATCGAATCGCAGCTTTCCTCGGCACTGTTTGCCTGCTTGGCGCGCAGATAGCCTTTGCTGCCAGTCCGCAGACGATGAGAATCGATTTCTATCACACCGGCAACAGCGAAACGGAAGTCTTCAGCCTGGACCGGGTGGTGCGGGAACCGCTGCCATTCCCGGGCAACCTGCAGCAACCGATTGACAAAACATTGCGCGGCAAATATTCGTTCGAGATTGTGGACCCGGAATCCGGCGACATCGCCTGGTCGAGGAGCTTCAGCAGTATCTACGGCGAATGGGAAACGACCGCCGAGGCCCGGCGCATGAATCGCACCTTTCATGAGTCCCTGCGATTTCCTACGCAAGGGAAAGAATTCGAGGTCGTATTAAAAAAGCGCGACGCGCAGAACCTGTTCGCGGAGATATGGCGGATACGGATTGATCCCGGGGATTACCTGGTTCACCAGGAATCTGCCGCGTATGCAGCGCAAGTGGTCGCGATCGAAAATAATGGCGACCCGGCGATTAAAGTCGATCTGTTGCTGCTTGGAGATGGGTATACCGCGGACGAACAGGATGCATTCCTGCAAAAAGCGCGCGAGCTGACCGAAGCGCTGTTTGCGACCTCGCCATTCATGGAACGGCGCAGCGACTTCAACGTGTGGGCGCTGGCACCGCCGGCGGACCAGTCCGGTGTATCGCGGCCATCCACCCGCATCTATCGCGATTCCCCGGTGGGTGCGACTTATGATGCGTTTCGCAGCGAGCGCTACATTTTGACCAATAACAACAAGGCTTGGCGCCGCATTGCATCCTCGGTGCCCTACGACTTCGTGGAGATCCTCACCAATAGCGACATCTATGGCGGTGGCGGCATCTACGGATTATTCAGCACAGCAGCCGCCAACAGCGACTGGGCCCCGTACCTGTTCATCCACGAGTTTGCCCATCATTTTGCCGGGCTTGCAGATGAGTACTACACCAGTGCCGTCGCTTACGAGGCTCCTGCAAAGATTGTCGAACCTTATGAGCCGAATGTCACCGCCCTGCCCGACCCGCAGAACCTGAAATGGAAGCACCGGGTGCAACCAGGTACGCCATTGCCGACCCCCTGGCCCAAAGATGAATACGAAACGCATTCCCTGGCCTACCAGGCACGGCGCGCAGACATGCGCGAGGAAAACGTGCCCGAATCGGAAATGAACAAGCTGTTCCGCGACAACCAGGAAATCGTCGAGGGCATGTTCTCCCAAGCGGAATATCGCGATCGCATCGGCGCATTCGAGGGTGCGATTTACCAGGCAGAGGGCTACTACCGCTCGGA
>JADFGH010000002.1 GCA_022567775.1 Pseudomonadota bacterium
GAGCTCATCGGTCAGACCGGATCGGTGACGCCGTACGTGACGCCCGGCAATACCATCGTCTGGCGCTGCGGAAACGCACCTGCACCGGAGGGCAATCCGCTAAACGGGGCTGCCCCGCACCTGCCGCCCACGCTCGACATCCGCTACCTTCCGGCCAGCTGCAGATAGGCTGGTGGCCGTGGCAGCCCTGCATTTTCGCCAGAATTGCCGATATTCGCCGGTTTGACTTAATGAAAGTGCGCAACTGTGAACAACAGCACAAAATCCAGTTGATCCGGGCACTTAGATCAGTGAGACTGTAGCGTCCATCAACTCGTATCGACGCAGCAACCGGGATTCCAGAACGCATGGCAGCAACTGCTCCTAAATCCAATCTTTCGGGCCTGCCGCGGCGCCTGGTCCAGGACGGTATCATCACCGAGGCGGTCGTTCAGGAGGCCACGGCCGCGGCCCGCAAAGAGAAGCTGGGGCTGGTCGCCTACCTCGTCGCCAACGAGAAAGCGGACTCGCGGGCCATAGCTGTCGCTGCGTCGCACGAGTTCGGCGTGCCGCTCCTGGATCTTGATTCGATCGACATCGAACTCGAAACGCTGCGCGCCGTCGACCAGAAACTGGTCAGCAAACATCGCGTGCTGCCGCTGATCAAGCGCGGCCAGAAACTGTTTCTCGGCATCTCGGATCCGACCAATCTTCAGGCCATCGATGACGTCAAGTTTCAGACGACCCTCAGGATCGAGACGGTCGTCGTCGAGGAGGCCAAACTCGAAGACCGAATTACCAAGGCGCTTGAAGCCGTCGATACGACGATGTCTTCACTCGAGGACGACGACCTGGATCTCGAAAACCTGGACGTTATGGGCGGCGACAATGAGCCTGATGAGCTCAGCCGCGACGATATCGACGACGCCCCGGTGGTTCGCTTCGTCAACAAAGTCCTCCTGGATGCGATCAAGCGCGGCGCGTCAGACGTTCATTTCGAACCGTACGAAAAAATATTCCGCGTAAGGACCCGGCTCGACGGTGTCCTCTCGGAGGTTGCACAGCCGCCGGTGGCGCTTGCCAACAAGGTCTGTGCGCGACTCAAGGTCATGTCCCGGATGGACATCGCCGAACGACGGGTACCGCAGGACGGCCGCATCAAGATGCGGCTGTCGAAAAGGCGTGCCATCGACTTTCGTGTCAATTCCTGTCCGACCTTGTTCGGCGAGAAGATCGTATTGCGTATTCTCGATCCGAGCAGCGCCAAAATGGGTATCGACGCACTGGGCTACGACGAACATCAGAAGGCGCTCTACCTGAAGCACCTCAACAAGCCCTACGGAATGATCCTGGTCACCGGACCCACCGGTTCCGGTAAGACGGTATCACTCTATACGGGCCTCAATATTCTGAATACGGTCGATCGCAACATCTCGACTGCCGAGGACCCGGCTGAAATCAATCTCCCCGGCGTCAACCAGGTGAACGTAAACCCGAAGGTAGGCCTGACATTTGCGTCGGCACTGAAAGCATTTCTGCGTCAGGATCCGGACGTGATCATGGTGGGTGAGATTCGCGACCTCGAGACAGCGGAAATTGCGATCAAGGCGGCCCAGACCGGTCACCTTGTGCTCTCGACCGTGCATACCAACGACGCACCACGCACCTTGACGCGCCTCGTCGATATGGGCGTGAAGCCCTACGCGATCGCGACCTCGGTCAGCCTGATCATTGCACAGCGCCTCGCCAGGCGCCTTTGCGACAATTGCAAGGAGGTCAGGGACGTTCCGCGTGAGGCGCTGAAGAAAGAAGGATTCAGCGCAGAAGATATCGAGGGCGGCCTGACGATATTCAGGCCGGTCGGATGCAGGTCGTGCAACGATGGATACAAAGGGCGCCTTGGTGTCTTCCAGGTCATGGAAGTCAGCGAAGTAATGGGCCGAATAATAATGGAAGGCGGCAATGCAATACAGATTGCCGACCAGGCTGTGGTTGAGGGGGTAAAGGATTTGCGTTGTGCTGGATTGGATAAAGTCAAGGAAGGACTTACCAGCCTCGAGGAAATCAACCGGGTTACAATCGAATAGTTTTAACCCGCCTAACCGAAAGAGAAAGACGATGGCAAATGCAGCAGTGATGGGAAATACCCCCTTCCTTTGGGAAGGCACGGACCGCAAGGGCAAGAAGGTCAAGGGCAAGAGCATGGCAGCCAATGAGGCTGCCGTCCGTGCCGACCTGCGCCGCCAGGGCGTTGTCCCGAGCAAGATTCGGAAACAGGGCCGGGGCCTGTTCAAGGGCGGCGGCACGATAACACCGGCCGATATAGCGATTTTCAGCCGCCAGCTCGCCACGATGCTGAAGGCCGGCATTCCGCTGGTGCAGGCGTTCGAAATCGTCGGCGCCGGCCACGAAAATGCGGCCATGCAGAAGCTGATCATGGCAGTCAAGGTCGATGTGGAAGGCGGCAGCGCGCTGGCCGAAGCACTGGCCAAGCACCCACTCTATTTTGATGATCTTTTTGTCAACCTGGTTGAGGCTGGCGAGCAGGCTGGTGCGCTCGAGACGCTGCTCGAAAAGATCGCAACCTACAAGGAAAAGACCGAAGCGATCAAGAAGAAAATCAAGAAGGCGGTGACCTATCCGGCGGCCGTTCTGGTCGTGGCCTTTGTCGTTACGATCATCCTCATGATTTTCGTTATCCCCGCCTTTGAAGACCTGTTCAAGGGCTTTGGCGCCGACTTACCGGCGTTTACGCGAGTCGTCATTGAGATTTCTCAATTCATTCGTGACCGGGGCTGGCTCCTCGCCATGATGGCCGGCGGCGCCGTTTATACGTTCTTGTATTTCAAGAAACGCTCACGCCCGATGCGGCACTTCCTCGATCGCATGGCGCTCAACATGCCGATTATTGGTCCGATCATACAAAAGGCAGCAATCGCCCGCTACGCGCGTACTTTGTCGACCATGTTCTCTGCCGGCGTACCACTGGTCGAAGCACTGGAATCGGTTGCAGGCGCCACGGGCAACATCGTCTACGAAGTCGGCGTTCTGCAGATAAGGGACGAGGTTGCTACCGGTCAGCGTTTGCAACAGGCGATGGAGAACACCGATCTGTTTCCCAATATGGTGATTCAGATGATCGCTGTTGGTGAGGAATCAGGTTCCCTCGACGACATGTCAGCCAAGGTCGCGGACTTTTACGAAGAAGACGTGGATAACGCGGTCGATAACCTGTCGAGTCTTCTCGAGCCGATGATCATGTCGATCCTCGGTATCCTGGTCGGCGGCCTCGTGGTTGCCATGTACCTGCCGATCTTCAAGATGGGTTCTGTCATTTAGGCTGATTTCAGGAAGTTCAAAAGTTGATAATGCCGCGGCGCCTCTCCTTTGGCGCCGCTTCTTTATCGGCTGACGAGAGGGGGACACTGGTATATCCATGCAAGCGCTTTTCACGCAATCGCCCATCCTGTTCATCGGAATTTCCTTCGTCCTGGCACTACTGATCGGGAGTTTCCTGAACGTTGTCATCTACCGCCTGCCGATCATGATGGAGCGCGAATGGCGGGCGCAATGCGAGGAAATTGCAGAAACACCGGCCACAGAGCTGCCGACCGGCCGCTTCGACCTGGTTGCCCCGCGCTCGCGTTGCCCGGCCTGCGGCCACACGATAACCGCGATGCAGAATATCCCGGTCATCAGCTACCTGGTGCTGGGTGGCAAATGCGGCAGCTGCCAGGCACCGATTTCGCGTCGCTATCCGCTTATAGAGCTGCTCACAGCCGTAATGACCGCCATCGTAGCCTGGCGTTTTGGCATCGGCTGGGAGGCTGCAGCGGCCATCCTGATGACCTGGACGCTCATCGCCATCAGCGTTATCGACATCGATCACCAGATCATCCCGGATTCCATCTCCCTGCCACTCATCTGGGCAGGTCTTTTCCTGAGCCTGTTTCACGAGTCGGCCGGGGCCGAAATACTCTTCGTTGACCCCAGGACCGCTATCGCCGGCGGCCTTGCCGGCTATCTGAGCCTGTGGAGCATCTATCACCTGTTTCGGCTGCTGACCGGCAAGGAAGGCATGGGTTACGGTGACTTCAAACTGCTGGCGGCACTGGGCGCCTGGCTTGGCTGGCAAATGCTGCCACTGATCATCCTCTTGTCAGCTTTCGTTGGCGCCATCGTCGGCGTAGCGCTTATCGCGTTCAAACGCCAGGACCGCAGCGTGCCGATTCCGTTCGGGCCCTATCTTGCGGCGGCGGGCTGGATCGCCATGTTGTACGGCCCGCAGATCATGGATGCCTACCTGGATTACATGCGCTAGAGATCCTTTGAGCAACGACCCGTCAGCACCTCGTCCACTTCGCGTCGGACTCACCGGTGGCATCGCCAGCGGTAAAACTACCGTCGCCAATTTTTTCGCCGACCTTGGCGTGCCCGTTATCGATACCGATGTCATTGCGCGCGATGTGGTGGCAAAAGGCGCACCGGCGCTCGCCCAGATTCGTGCTGCCCTCGGCAACGAAGTGTTCAGCGACGACGGTATGCTGGATCGCAAGGCGATGCGGAAACTCGTTTTCTCCGATGAGCGCAAACGCCGGCAACTCGAGGGCATACTCCATCCGCGAATTCGCGAGGCAGCCGTCATCCAGGCCCAGGCGGTTACCTATCCTTACATGATCATCGTCGTGCCATTGCTGGTCGAGTCGCCAATGCGTGAGTTCATGGATCGGGTGCTGGTGGTCGATTGTAGCGAGGATGAGCAACTCAGCCGCCTGTTGGCTCGAGACAGCGAAAATGAGGCGCAGGCACGCCGCATGATCGCAGCCCAAGCCAGCCGGGATGAACGGCTGGCAATTGCGGATGATGTGGTGCTCAACGATGCCGGCCTTGACGAGACGCGTAGCAAGATTGAGGCACTGCACAAGACATACCTCGAACTGAGCAACTCGAATCGGGAATAAGTTGTTGCAAGAAACCGGAACCCATCTCATGGATCTGCATGAGATGGGGTCCATCATTGCCTGAAACTTGCGGCTGGCGCAGAATACCCTCATGGCCGTCACCGCACCTCGAGCTTCACCTCCAGCCACCGCAAGACGGCTGACTGAATATGAGCAACCGATTAATGAGCGCATGCGAACCTTCATGCGTATCGAATTCCTCTATCAGCAAATGCTCTACAACAGCGAGTTGGAGGCGGACTGGGCCACGCGGGCGGCCACCTCGAGCTTGCTCGAGATCATGGCCATTCTGACGCGCGGCGATGTTCGCAGCGACGTACATAAGGAGCTGGATCGTCAGATCGAGATCCTGCAGCGCTTCCAGAGCCAGCCCGAGGTCGATGCGCGACGGCTGGAAGCCCTGATCGCGACCCTGGCCGCCAGACGGGGCGAGGTCAACGAAGCCGGTACACACTTCCTGCAACCCCTGAAAGAGTGTGAGTTCCTCAGTTCGATCAAACATCGTAGCGCCATACCGGGCGGCACCTGCGAATTCGACCTGCCTGAATACAGCCACTGGCTGCGCCAGCCCTTCGCACGACGGCAGCAGGACATGCAGGACTGGCTTGGTACTATTCGTCCAGTCTGCGATGCAGTCATCGAACTGCTCTGGCTGATCAGGGAGTCTGCCCAACCGATCGACAAAGTCGCCATCAACGGCATGTACCAGCACAGCATGCAAAAAGATGCGAGTTGCCGCCTTTTGCGGGTAAGCCTCCCCGACAACAGCCAGCTCTATCCGGAAATCAGCGGCAGTCAGCACCGCTTCACAGTACGGTTTCTCGAGTGGTCGACCATTGCCAGCCGTGCCGTGCAGACCGGACACGATGTCGATTTCCGGATCAGCATCTGCTGATAAACGGAATCGCGGCTAAAGCCGCTCCCACAGGAAAATACGTGCGCTCAACCACCGTAGGAGCTCGCCCCAGCCAGCGACAAACATTGAAGGGCATGTTTGTAAAACATGATCTTCAATGTTTGCAAAAGGCGAATCAACCACGGTCACAAATTTTGCAACAGGTCGAGCACTGGCGCATCTGCGGGTAACAACAGGCCCGGCGCAAATTCTGGCGGTCTGAGCCACTCAAGCGCCTGTCCTTCAACGCCGGAGGGCGTACCTTGCCATTGCCGCACCAGGAAAAAGTCAATCGCGACACGCATCCCGGGATAGTCATGCTCGAGACTACAAAAATGCTCGAGCGAGATAATTTCAATCCCGAGTTCCTCGGCGAGTTCCCTGCGCAGCGCATCCTCGGCGGATTCGCCACTGGCAAGCTTGCCGCCGGGAAATTCCCAGAACTCCCGCATGGACCTTGCCCGCGACCGGTCTGTGATCAGCAGCCGGCCATCTGTATCGATCAATATGCCGGCGGCAACGTGCGTCTTCCTCGCGGTCAGCTCAGGGCCCCGTGGCACTGCTTGAATTTCTTCCCGGAACCGCAGGGACACGGCTCGTTACGGCCAATTTTCCGGCCTTCCCTGACAAAAGGTTCGGGTGCCGCGGCGGCCTCGCCCCCCTGCTGTTGTCCTCCGGACAATGCGGGCGCCTCGGCATGCTTGAACTCCATCGCCTGCGCCCGGCGGCGTTCCGCTTCCATACGCTGCACATCCTGTTCGCTTTGGATCCTGACGCGCCCCAGTATGCTGATCGTGTCGAATTTCACCTGATCCAGCATTTCTCCAAACATCTCGAAGGCTTCGCGTTTGTACTCCTGCTTGGGATTTTTCTGCGCATAGCCGCGCAGCCCGATGCCCTGGCGCAGATAGTCCATCGCGCCAAGGTGTTCCTTCCAGTGAAAATCGAGTTGCTTCAGCATCACTTCCTTCTCGACGTGACGCATCAGCGACGCACCAATCGATGAAACTTTCTCCGCGTAGATTTGCTGCATAGCCTGCGTGCAGCGTGTACGAATCTGCTCCTCATTCAGTTTGGAATCTTCCTTGATCCACTGAGGGACATTCATTGGCGTTGCGAAGTCGCTTTCGAAGGCATGCGCAAGTCCCTCGGGGTCCCATTGCTCCTCAAGACTGCCCGGCGGTATGTATTGATCGACCAGCGATTCGATGACCTCATCTCTGATCGCTGCAACCGAATCTTCGATTTCCTCAGCCGCCATCAGCTCGGTTCGCTGGTGATAAACGACCTTGCGCTGGTCGTTTGCAACATCGTCGTACTCAAGCAGGTTCTTGCGAATATCGAAGTTATGCGATTCGACCTTACGCTGCGCCCTTTCGATCTGGCGCGACAGCAGTTTGCTCTCTATCGCCTCGCCTTCACGCATTCCGGCACGAGACAACAACGCCTTGGTGCGCTGCGGATCACCGAAGATCCGCATCAGGTTGTCTTCCATTGACAGGTAGAAGCGGCTGGATCCGGGGTCGCCCTGGCGACCCGATCGTCCGCGAAGCTGGTTGTCGATGCGCCGGGATTCATGACGTTCTGTACCAACGATATGCAGGCCGCCCGCCTCGATTACTTCATTGTGGCGTTGTTCCCAGTCCACTTTGATAGCGCCCCGTTCAGTCTCTTCGCCGGCGGCCAGTTCCGCGTCCAGGTTGCCGCCCAATACGATGTCGGTGCCACGGCCTGCCATGTTGGTCGCAATCGTGATCGCGCCCGGCCGGCCAGCCTGCTGCACGACAATGGCCTCGCGGGCATGTTGTTTTGCATTCAGTACCTCGTGCCTGATCCCTTTTTTCTTCAATATTGACGACAGGAGTTCCGAGGTTTCGATCGAGGTTGTACCGACGAGAACCGGCTGCCCGCGCTCCCGGCAATCGGTGATGTCTTCGATGATGGCATCGAATTTGTCATTTTGCGTGAGATAGACAAGGTCCGGGGCATCGTCGCGAATCATCGGCATATGTGTCGGAATGACGATGACCTCGAGGCCGTAAATTTGTTGAAATTCGAACGCTTCGGTATCTGCGGTACCGGTCATGCCCGACAGATTGTCGTACAACCTGAAGTAGTTCTGGAAGGTAATCGAGGCGACCGTCTGGTTCTCCTGTTTGACGACAACGCCCTCTTTCGCCTCAACGGCCTGGTGCAGTCCGTCCGACCAGCGCCGGCCCGGCATCGTTCTGCCGGTAAATTCATCGACGATGACAATTTCACCGTCCAGGACGATGTACTCCACATCCTTGCTGAACATCATATGTGCGCGCAGCGCAGCATTCAGATGGTGTAGCAGGCGGATATTGGCAGCGTCGTACAGGCTTTCGCCCTCACCGAGCAGCCCGGCCTGAATCATCAGTATTTCGACGTACTGGTGACCTTCTTCAGTGACGTGCACCTGTTTGGCTTTTTCATCGACGGAGTAATGCCCGCGGGTCACAATCTTGCAAAGCGGGACTTTCGGCTCGCTGTCGATCAGCACGACGTCCGCTTCCCGTTCCTCCGCATAGGCTACCGCTTGCTCAACACTCACAATCTCGCGGTTTTCTCCGAGCGAGTCCGTAATCGACAGGGATTTATCATGTTGATCGACAAGGGAGATTTTTTTCGCCGTAATATCGTAGTTGACCGGGCCATCCGGATCCTCATGCCGGCGCAGCTTTGGAATCAGCTTGTTGATCTTTTGATAAAGGTCTGTGCTTTCTTCGACCGGTCCGGAAATGATCAATGGCGTGCGGGCTTCGTCGATCAGGATCGAATCCACCTCGTCGACAATCGCAAAGCACAGGTCACGCAGAACCTTATCGTTGAGTGAAAATGCCAGGTTATCCCGGAGATAATCGAACCCGAGTTCGTTGTTAGTGGCATAGGTGACATCGGCATCGTAAGCGGCTCGCTTTTCTTCCTGCGTCTGCCCGGCCTTCGAGACGCCGACCTTGAGGCCGAGGAATTCATAGACCGGACGCATCCAGTCAGCATCGCGCTGCGCCAGGTATTCGTTCACGGTAACAATGTGAACACCATCACCGCCGAGCGTGTTGAGATACACCGGCAAGGTCGCGACGAGGGTCTTGCCCTCACCGGTCCGCATTTCCGCGATATTTCCGTCATGCAGCACCATGCCGCCGATGAGCTGAACATCGAAAGGTCGCAGTCCGAGCGTGCGCCAGGCGGCTTCCCGCACAACCGCGAACGCTTCGGGTAACAGGTCATCCAGCGATTCGCCTTTCTCGAAGCGACCACGGAATTCGTCGGTCCTCGCTGACAGCTGTTCATCACTGAGCTGCTGCATGCCTGGCTCAAGATCGTTAATCCGGCTGACAGTCTTTGAATACTCACGTAACAGCCGCTGATTTCGGCTGCCAAAAATTCGGGTCAAAAAATTAGCCACACAGGGCTCCTGGAAGGGACAGCTTCGTTCGCCGCCAGCCGGCACACAAAGACCGGTATTTTACTGACTGATCAGGAATTTGCACGATCGTTCTCGGCTATATGCAGGTTCGGTGCGACCTGCGGATATATGAGCAAACAGCGTAAAAACAATGCGAATTCTGCATTGCGAACGGCCGGACTGCGCACTAAAGGTCAGTCCGCGATTCACAGGGTTGGTATTATTCCGCTGAATGGGCGGACTGGACTATTCGGCGCCCTGGCGGATGAAAGTCACCGGATTGACCCGCTTACCGTTCCGCAACACTTCGAAATGCAGATTCGGGCCTGTCGCGCGGCCTGTGTCACCCATCAGCGCGACTGTCTGACCTTTCCTGACTTCCTCGCCAACAGACACGAGGTTTTCAGAATTATGCGCATAACGGGTTGCATAACCGTTGCCGTGATTGATTTCAACCAGCTTGCCGAAACCATAGCGCGATGACGACCAGGTCACGACGCCATCGGCAACCGCGACTACCTCTGAGCCTGCCTTACCGGCGAAATCCACACCCCGATGATTGGCTGGTTTACCGGTAAACGGATCGGTGCGCCGCCCGAAGTAAGATGACATCCAGCCGGACTTGACCGGTCGTCCCTGCGGATAGACCCGATCTGAGAGCTTCTGATCCATCAGCATGCTCTCGAGCACGCCGAGTTGCGCTTCGCGATTGTTGAGCTGATTGTCGAGGTCCTGCATCGCAACGAGCACCTCAGCAACGGCTACCCCTGAACCGCTCGCAAAAGGTTCTTCTTCAGGTCCGCCGATGGCCGGAACCGAATCAAAATCGAACTCGCCTTCCTCCAGGTCGGCCATTTCGGTAAGCCGCCGGCCGAGCGCATCGAGGCGAATAATGCGCGCGTTCATCTGCCCGATGCGGATCGATAATGCATCGAGTGTATCTTCCGTTTGTTGCCTGGTGATCGCGATTGCATTGCGCTGCAAGTCGATTTCATCAGTGAGGGACGCGACCTCGTGGAAGCTCACACCGGAGCCTGTGACCGCAGAATAGAGGTAGCCACCGGCGAATGCGGCGCTGCCCAGTAAGCCGACGATCAACAACGCATAACTGGCAGCGGACCTGCCCGACAGATTAATCTGCAGGAGTCGTCCAAACCCCTTGCCAAAAATGACTACATTCATTGATCCCGCCCCGAGTGCGCTATGTTCAACTTATAAGTTGTTGACTTTGAAGCACCTTCAATACAGGCTAGCTGCCATCGCTGGCGCCCTCTCATTATTCTTAGCCTGAGCCTGATTCTCACTTCGGTAGCCCCGCTATCCTAGGACTTGTGTCCCGTAGATCGGTGGTTTTGCGACCCCGTCTTTCGGCGGGTATGCCTTTATCGGACGGTCAATATGCAAAATTCCGCTTTTTATTACAAGATCAGCCCTTCAGAATCTTGAGATCAGTCACCAGACTACTTCGAAAATCGCCAACTCCGTCACATTTTCATGACCATTATTCGCCTCGAAAATCTGCTCAAAGCCGGTGACGGTGGCACTCTGGATAAAATTATCCAACGTGCTCAACAAATGGATGCGCTGACAACGGCGCTGCGGACCGAGCTGCCGCCGGATGCGGCCGAGAACCTGATTGTGGCGAACTTGCGCGAAGACGGCGAACTGGTTCTGGTTTGCACCACATCCGCGTGGGCGTCGAGGCTGCGCTTTGAGTCCGACAAACTCATGGAAGCGGCACGCAAAACCGGATTGACTGTGCGCACTTGCCGGGTATCCGTCAGCCAAAAATTGTAGAAAACACTCGTGGGAGCCCGGCCCACCGGGCGACAAACATTTGAGGCCATGTTGCACAACATGGCCTCAAATGTTTGTAAAGGGTGAATCAACCACCACCGATCAAAGAATTCGCCCGGTGGGCCGGGCTCCTACGGCGGGTATTGAATCACGCGTACGCAGGCGTTGCGTAGGAAATCGGTGCTTTCCCGGGATCGCTGTAGGTGACCTCTTCCCAGGCGTTTTCGTTTTCGAGCAACGCACATAACAACTTGTTGTTCAGGTCGTGACCCGACTTGTGTGCCGAAAACTCGCCGATCAGGCTGTGGCCGAGAAGATAGATATCGCCGATCGCATCGAGAATCTTGTGAAGAACGAATTCGTTTGCATAGCGCAGTCCGTCCTCGTTCAGAATCCGATAGTCATCAAGCACGATGGCGTTGTCCATGCTGCCGCCGAGCGTCAGATTTTGTGCACGCAAGGTTTCGACGTCGCGCAGGAAACAAAACGTCCTCGCCCTGCTGATTTCCTTCAGGAAGGATGTTGATGAAAAATCGATGGAAGCAACCTGGCTAAGCTTGTTGAACACCGGATGGTTAAACGAAATCTCGAAATTGACTTTGAAGCCGTTAAATGGCGTAAATTGCGCCCACTTGTCGTCTTCCTCAACGCGTATTTTCTTTTTGATGCGAATAAATTTCTTGGCCGCGTTCTGTTCCTCGATACCCGCGGACTGAAGAAGAAATACGAAAGGCCCTGCGCTACCGTCCATGATCGGAACTTCAGGTGCAGACAGATCAACATTCAGATTGTCGATGCCGAGTCCGGCCAGCGCCGCCATCAGGTGTTCGACGGTTGCCACCTTGACATCATCTTTCATCAGGGTGGTGCCAAGCATGGTTTCGCCGACTCGGCGCGGGTCGGCTGGAATGTCGACCGGCTCATCGAGGTCGACACGACGGAAAGTGATTCCGGAGTTTGCTGCGGCCGGGCGCAAAGTCATGTAGACCTTTTCTCCGGTATGTAAGCCAACACCGGTCGCCCGTATAGCCGTCTTTATCGTACGTTGTCGCAACATCGTTACAAAATCTCTTTGGTCATCATGCCAGCCAGACTGAATTGCCGTCACATTCAATGGCTTACGGTTGCGCTCACGAAATTCAGCGCGCAAGCCTAACATATTGCGGGCGGTTTTGATCCTTTGGGGACCAACCTCACTATAAAAATCTCAAAAGGAATTTGGGGACGAACCAAGGTTCGTCCCCGTACCCGACCAGAGCGGAGTTTTGCGAGGGCGACGAGTGAATTCGCGATCGCTGCTCTTCGGATTTCCTTGTCAGTCAGCCTGGCGCCTCAGGAAGGCCGGTATGTCCAGCAACTCCTCCTGCACGGCCCCCGCCTCCAGCCCGTCCCCAACGGCACGTTGACGCTGCACGGTCGGCTTGTCGAGCTGCTGATAGTTCGGCTCGGCCGCCTGTGCGGGCCGGCGGACAACGCGCATTGGTGACGCCATTTGCGCGGCTTGCTGGCCAAGGCCGGTTGCAACCACTGTGACGCGAATCCGGTCCGAGAGATCCGGATCGATGACAGTGCCGATAACCACTGTGGCGTCCTCCGACGAGAATTCCCTGATGGTGTTGCCCACTTCCTGGTATTCGCCGATGGACAAATCCGGGCCCGCTGTAACGTTGACGAGAATACCTTTCGCGCCGGCGAGATTGATATCCTCGAGCAGCGGACTCGATACAGCGGCCTCGGCAGCTTCGCGCGCGCGATCTTCGCCTGATGCTGAGCCAGAGCCCATCATCGCCATGCCCATCTCCGCCATGACGGTCCGGACGTCGGCGAAATCGACGTTGATCAGGCCCGGACACGTGATGAGTTCGGCGATGCCCTGCACGGCGCCCTGCAAAACCTCGTTTGCAGAACGAAACGCATCGAGCAAGGTGGTTTCGCCACCGAGCACAGACAGCAATTTCTCGTTGGGAATCGTGATCAGTGAATCCACGAATTTGCCAAGTTCGGAAATGCCGTGCTCCGCAAGCAACATGCGTTTGCTGCCCTCCATGGCAAATGGCTTGGTTACAACGGCTACGGTCAGGATGCCGAGTTCCTTCGCAACCTGGGCAACCACCGGCGTTGCGCCGGTCCCGGTTCCGCCACCCATGCCGGCGGTGATGAACAGCATGTCGGCACCTTCGATCACTTCCTGAATACGGTCACGATCCTCCATTGCCGCCTGCCGGCCGACGTCCGGATCCGCACCTGCGCCAAGACCCTTCGTAATATTGCAGCCAATCTGCAGCGCCGTCCGCACGCGCGCACTGTTCAGTGCCTGCGCGTCGGTATTGGCGCAAATGAAATCGACCCCGTCAATTCCCGCATTCACCATGTGGGCAACCGCGTTTCCGCCGCCGCCGCCAACACCGATCACTTTGATGACCGCGCTCTGGCTATGCGCATCCATTAGTTCAAACATTTATCTAACCTCCGCTCGATTTGCTGTTTCAATCACTCACTCGTTTGCCTTGCTGCGATTCGGATTCACTTCCAAACCGGTTCTTCTGGCACTCTGTCGAAAAAAACCACCCATGGCTTTTTCAACAGCCCGCTAGAATTGTCCGTGGAACCAGGTTTTCACCCGGTCCCACAAATCGACCACGCTGCCGGCGACCGGCGTACTCCGGCGGCCACGCCTTGACATGTTTTCGTAGCCATACAGGAGCAGACCGACGCCCGTCGCGTAAATCGGATTGCGTACGACGTCAAGAAGCCCTTCGACGTATTGCGGTGAGCCGAGCCGCACCGGCATATGAAAAACTTCCTCCGCCAGTTCGACGGCACCTTCCATCTTAGCGCTGCCGCCGGTGATCACGACGCCCGCGGCGATCAGTTCCTCGAAACCACTTCTGCGTAACTCATCGCGGATCAATCCGAAAAGCTCTTCGAAGCGGGGCTCAACGATTTCAGCCAGCGTTTGTCTTGCAAGTCGCCTTGGCGGACGCTCACCGACACTTGGCACTTCGATCGTCTCGTCCGGATTGGCGAGTTGCGATAACGCGCAGGCGTACTTGATCTTGATTTCTTCCGCGTATTGCGTCGGGGTGCGCATCGAAACGGCGATGTCGTTGGTAACCTGGTCGCCAGCAATCGGGATGACGGAAGTATGCTGAATTGCGCCACCGAGAAAAACCGCAATATCAGTCGTACCGCCACCAACATCGACTATGCAGGCACCCAGTTCCTTCTCGTCATCCGTTAGCACCGAGTAACTTGATGCCAGTTGCTCAAGCACGATGTCGTCCACTTCGAGGCCGCAGCGCTGTATGCACTTGACGATGTTCTGTGCCGCACTCACCGCGCCGGTGACCATGTGAACTTTCGCTTCCAGGCGCACACCGGACATGCCAATCGGTTCACGAATCCCCTCCTGCCCGTCGATCAGGAATTCCTGCGGCAGAATGTGCAAAATTTTCTGATCTGCGGGAATTGCGACCGCTCGTGCCGCATCGATGACACGATCTACATCACCGCGGGTGACTTCCTTGTCGCGGACGCGAACGATCCCGTGCGAATTGAGACTGCGGATGTGACTGCCCGCGATCCCCGTGTATACCGAATGAATATCGCAGCCGGCCATCAGCTCCGCCTCTTCGACCGCGCGCTGAATCGAGTGCACGGTCGATTCGATGTTGACAACCACACCCTTCTTCAGCCCGCGTGACGGATGCGAACCAATGCCGACCACTTCAATTTTACCCTCATCACTAACCTCACCGACGATCGCAACAACTTTTGACGTGCCAATATCGAGTCCGACGATAAGATTCTTGTCGCTCTTCTTATTCACTCAATAATTCCTGCAACCAAGCCCGATCCCGCAGTTTCAGAATCATGTGCGGGTGTCCGCGAATCGTTTTTCCAGCCGATCGTAAAACCGTTGCTGTAACGCATATCGACAAATTCGATTTCTGCCCCACGCTTTGAAATGATGTTGGCGACCACGTCGAGAAACAGCTGAATACGTTCGCCGACGTCACGCCGTCCCAGGCGAATGTCGATGCCGTTGGCAAGCGTCATTTCCCACGCGCCACGCGCATCCACATGCACGCGTCGAACAACGAGTCCGGTGGGGAGCAGTTGTTCCCTGATATCCAGGTAACGGGTGGCAACGATCGAGTACTGCCCCTCCGGTCCGCTCAGGCGCGGTAACTCGGCTGGTACATGCCGGGCTGCGGATACGAATAACTCTCCGCGTGTGTTGAGGAGGCCGCTTTCGCCCCAGCTGGCCGCGGGGATCTGCTCGGTTATGCTGATCTCGAGACTGCCCGGCCAGCGCCGCACGACATTTGCCTGATCGATCCAGGGTAACGCAACCAGCATCCCCTGGATGGCGGAAAGATTGGCGCTCAGGAATCCGCTCGCAAGCTCGTCGCTGATCGCTGCCTCGATCTGCAGCGCACTGACGCGTTGGAACGGTCCTTCAATGGTGATCGCCCGAATAGGCTTGTCGAGTAGCTCGGCACTGAACTGGTAGCTGAGCATAATGATCGCTATTGCCAGCAAAAATGCCGACAGTTTGCGCCACGGGAGCGACGGCAATGCGACCTTGCGGGCCTTTTGCGGCTTGCGGCGTTTCGCCTGTTTACGCGCCATTCGCCGCTACCCCGATAGTTTCGATCTCCGATTGCGCCTCAACACTCGTTTCAAGTATCCGCCAGCAGAGTTCCGCAAAGTCAATACCGGCTACTTTCGCTGCCATCGGCACAAGGCTGTGACTTGTCATCCCGGGAATCGTGTTCACTTCCAGGACCTGCGGCTCGCCGTCATTTCCGGTCATGAAATCGACCCGGCCCCAGCCGGTACACCCAAGAATGTTGAACGCCGCGATGGCCCGATCGTGAAACCGCTGCTCAAGTTCCGGATCGTCGGTCCCCGGACAGACGTAGCGCGTGTCCTCGGATTCGTACTTGGCGCGATAATCATAAAAGACGCGCGGCGTTTCAATTCTGATACTCGGCAACGCCTGGTCCTGCAGGACGGCGACCGTGGTTTCGTCACCGACGATGCAGCGTTCAGCCAGCGCCGGGTCGCCGAAGCTGAGCGCCAGGTCGACCGCGCTTTGCAACTCATCTGCCGCAAACACCTTGCTCATCCCGAGACTGGAGCCCTGCCCCGCCGGCTTGATGACCAGCGGAAAACCGAACTTGTCGGCGGCCAGTTTGGCGTCGCCGGTCGCTTCGATCACCATATAGTCCGGCGTGCTGATGCCGGCGGCATCGAACAGCTGCTTGCTGAGAATCTTGTTCATTGCGAGCGCCGACGCCAGAATACCGCTGCCGGTATAAGGCGTATTGAGCCACTGCAGCATTCCCTGCAATCCGCCGTCTTCGCCGCCAGGACCGTGCAGGGCAATCCACGCACGATCAAATCCTGCTGCCGCAAACTCTGCCAGCTCGTTCTCGGCCGGATCCCAGCCAACGGCATCAACATCTCTCGCTCGCAACGCTGCCAGCACGGCCGCACCTGAAAGCAGCGATACCTCACGTTCGCAGGAGTTGCCGCCATACATGACAACGACGCGGCCAAAGTCGGCAGCGTTCTCGATCACCATGCGTTGCTTGCTCACGATGCCGCCTCGCCGATAATGTGAACTTCGTGCACGAGCTCGACGCCATGAACGTCCGATACGGTGCGTTGCACGTGACTGATGAGCGCCTCGATATCCCGCGCGCTGGCATGGTTGCGATTGATAATGAAATTCGCGTGCTTGGTTGATACCTCGGCGCCGCCAATGCGGTCGCCTTTCAGGCCGGCTGTTTCGATCAGCCTTGCAGCAAAATCCCCTTGCGGGTTTCTGAATACGGAACCGCAGCTTGGCAGGCCCAGCGGCTGCGTGTTCTTGCGACGGGCAAGCAAAGCTTTAAGCGTTTCCTGGCTGGCCGGAACCCCGGCCTCAAACTCAAGCAGCGCCTCTACAAACCACTCATCGTTCTGGTCGTGCTCATCGTCAATACGAGTGACACTTCTGTAGCCAACCTGATACTCGCCGATCGAACGTATGCGCACGTCACCTCGCCGGTCGATTGTAGTGACCGACCGAACGCGCTCCCAGGTTTCACCACCGTGTGCACCCGCGTTCATGGCAAGCGCACCACCAACGGTGCCTGGAATGCCCGCGAAGAATTCCGACGGCCCGATGCCCCAGCGGACGCACTGCCTCGCGAGTTGCGTGCATGGCAGGCTGACCCCCGCACGCACCTGCAATTCAGCAACACGCTCGAGATCCTTGAAAATTCCGGCGGCAGCGATGACCACACCGGGTATGCCGCCGTCCCGTACCAGCAAGTTGCTGCCGAGGCCCAGCCAGAACACCGGAGTTTCGGCAGCCAGCTCTCTTAAGAAGAGCGACAAATCCTCGAGACCAGCCGGCCGGAAAAACAACTCCGCGGGACCTCCGACACGCCACGACGTATGCCGGCTCATCGGCTCGTTTTCTCTGAGTTCGCCGGACACAGCGGGAATTCTTGCCGCGGCCATCATTGCTGCACCACGTTGGGAAACGCCGCTTTTTGTATCATGGCAGTTTTCATTTCAGGATCTTCAAAGAAGCCCCCTGCCTCAGCTGCCCGGGCAAACGTGCAGCGGCGGCGCCAATATCGCCGGCACCCATGGTCAGCAGAAGATCGCCGTCTGTCAGCAAGCCCTCAAGCACGGGCAGGAGTTCGTCCGTCGACTCGATAAATACCGGTTCGACACCCCCACGGCTTCTGACTGCCCGGGCAATAGCGCGGCGCCCAGCAC
>JADFGH010000201.1 GCA_022567775.1 Pseudomonadota bacterium
GACTTCGGCTTCGCGGGCAATCACGGCGGGCTGCAACGAGGTATTGGAAAGATCGATCAGCGGCTGGCCTTCCTCAACGAACGATCCTTCTTCCACCAGTATGTCCTCGACCCGGCCACCGTCGACTGCGTCCAGGTAGACCGTGCGCTCGGGCTCGACCGCTGCCCTCAATGGAATGAAATCCTCGTAGACGCCGGTTGCCACTTGCGAGGTGCGAATGCGCTGACCATCCAGCGTAAACGAGGTACTCGCATCGAAGGTCGCGAAAAAAATGATAAGCAGCAACACAGCAGCACCGGTGGCGCCGCCGATGATCAGTGGCCTGCGGGACTTCTGTTCAATGCGACGGTCCATGCCGCCAGCATTCGATGATTGGTTTGGCGAATTCATTACTCATTAGATCAATATGGAGGCCCCTTTGGTTTACACATAAAATCAGTGGGTTACGAGAATCGCCGCGAAAACCACTGTCCGATATCGCAACCAAGTGATCGATTTCGGACACTTTGAGCATTACAGTGACGGAATGAGCATCCGCGCCACTATTCTCGTCATCGACGATGATCCCGATGTGTTGACGGCCGCGCGTCTCCTGCTGCGTCAGTACTTCGGGAAGGTGCTGACAACCGAGGATCCGAACGACATCCCGGCAATGATGGCCGCTGAACGCATCGACGTATTTCTCCTCGACATGAATTTTGTGATCGGCCGAAACAGGGGCATCGAAGGTCTCGATTACCTGGAACAGATCAAGGTCATTGATGCCGACGCAGTCGTCGTATTGATGACTGCATTTGGTGATTTGAATACTGCCGTTCAGGCGATGCGCGAAGGTGCTGCGGATTTCGTATTGAAGCCCTGGCAAAACGAAAAGCTGGTTGCCACCCTGAGCGTTGCGGTCGAATTGCGGCGAACACGAGCGACTGTAAGCTCACTCGGGGGTGCGCGTCGCGCGAGCGACGCGAAAACAGAATCGCTCAACCTCGAAGCCAGCGAGCGCAGGATGATTGCGCTGGCGCTTGATGAGGCGCAGGGAAACATTTCCCATGCGGCCGCGGCGCTCGGCATAACGCGAGCTGCACTGTACCGGCGCAAAGAGAAGTTCGGCCTGTGAAACAGAAATTCCGCAACCGCTTTCGCACACTGACGATCGTGCAGGTTTTGTTGCTCGTAATGACGATCGTGGTACTGGCCTGGTCAGTTCTGTCCACGGATCATGTTGCCGTTCCCATCGTGATCGCGGTGGTTGTCCTGTTACAGGTTGCCGGGTTGCTCCACTACGTCGAGTCGCACGTCAACACACTTGAAGAGTTTTTCGCGGCGGTAAATTATGAGGACTTGACCCGACGGTTCGTCGAAGATGGCGTCGACGTGGAACTAAAGCAGGCGTTTAATCGCATACTCACACGATTTCAGGACGCGCGCGCCGAGCGCGATATCCAGGCGGGTTATCTCGAGACTGTCGTAAAACATATCCCGGTGCCGTTTATCGCCGCGAGAACTGACGGCAGCCTGAGCCTGGTCAACAACCCGGCGCGCCGCCTGACCGGGCTGCCGGCGCTACGCCATTTGGACCAGCTCGCGGAACTCGATCCGCAATTGCCCACATTGATGCAGGGTATTGAGCCAGGCAGCCAGCAGTTGCTGCAAACCAGGTTGCGTGACGTGCCGGCGGAACTTCGGGTGTCAGTGTCCGAGATCCGCATGTCCGGTGAAACCGAGCGCCTGTATTCCATCGAGAATTTATCCGGCGAGCTGACAGCACGGGAGTCGAGCGCCTGGCGCAACCTGATAAGAGTGCTGACACACGAGATCATGAACACGTTGACGCCAGTGACGTCGCTGGCGCAAACAACCGTTACAATGCTGGATGAGTCCAAAGCAACGGACGATATCCGCGAGGCCGTAACCACGATTGCCCGGCGCAGCGAAGGATTGATGAATTTCGTGTCGCGCTACCGCGAATTGCTGAAGGTACCGCAGCCCGAACCCGAGGCAGTCAGGGTGATGGATGCACTGAATAGTGTTACCACGCTAATGGCGAATGAACTGAGAGGAGTCCGCCTGGACATCGACGTAGTCCCCGGATCACTGGAGGTGTACGCTGATCGTCAGTTGCTGGACCAGGTGCTCATCAACCTCGTCAGGAACGCGGCGGACGCAACCAGGGATATTGATTCGCCGGAAATGCAACTTAGCGCAAAACTGGATTTCGGGCGCGTGCTTATCAGGATCAGGGACAACGGACCAGGTATACCGGAGGAGGCAATAGATCAGATATTCGTACCATTTTTCACTACCAAGCGGGCCGGCAGCGGTATCGGGCTCAGCCTCAGCCGGCAGATAATGACCGCGCATCGTGGGGAAATCGTGGTGGAGAGCGACGCTGGCGGCACCACTGCGAGTCTTCTGTTTTGAACAGCAAACTCAAGCCTGCTTTTTGTGCCTGGGCAGCAATTTTACTGCCTGGCCTGCCAGGCAATGCCTCGTCCGCGCCGCTGTTCGACAGCGAAGAGACGCTGGACGTAGTTCTCGAGGCGCCCATACGGAAGCTCATTCGTCAGCGCAAGAAGGAGCCGCAGTTTGCCGGGACACTGCGCTATACAGAATCGTCGGGAGAAGAACGCGCCCTTGCGGTAGTTGTAACGACCCGTGGCAGATCCAGGCTTGAGATGTGCGATTTCCCGCCGTTGAAACTCACCTTCGATCCTGACGAGACCCGGGGAACGTTATTCGAAGATCAACGCGGCCTGAAACTCGTAACCAGGTGCATGCGAACGAGTTCGGGCGCTGACTGGGTGCACCTGGAGCTAGGCATCTACCGTGCATTCAACGTGATTACGGAAAACTCGTTCAGGGCCAGGCGACTAAATATTATTTACCGCGATACGGAATCGCGTGGCCGCGATCGGGTACAGCCGGCGTTTATCCTCGAGCCCGACCGTCAACTTGGGAAGCGCATCGGCAGGAAGAGGATTCGTCCAACACAGGTAGATCCTGTGCAGATGTCCGCCAGGGAAACGACGAATAACCTGCTGTTTCAGTACCTGATCAGCAATACCGATTTCGCCGTCAAGCGCGGTCCGTCCGGCGAAGGCTGCTGCCACAATGGCCGCGTCTTTGCACGCCCCGGGGAACAGCGGGACTGGATAATTGTGCCTTTCGATTTCGATCAGTCCGGCTTGATTAATACCAACTACGCATTACCTGACGAAAGGCTGCCAATTCTCCGGGTCACCTCACGATTGTATCGTGGCTTCTGCTGGCAGAACGAGACCTTGCCTGAGTCAATCGGCCTGTTCAATGAGAAGCGAGCGGAGATTGAGGCGGCCCTCATATCGCCGGAGGTCTCCAAAAGACGCACGCGACGCGTGCAAAAATTCATCGACCGGTTTTACAAAACTGTCAACGATCCGCGTGAACTTCAGGAGCAGATATTGGACAAATGCCGTGGGCCCGACTCGCTGCCATTGCGCGAGAGCCCGGTGTCTGCTGGTTACGTAAAGACGCCATAACAGGTATTCAGAGGTACCCGCAAAATGTTTGGACATATCACTCGTTGTGTTGCACTGATGCTGCTGTTGGCCGCTCAGTCGGCCGGCGCCGAAGAATTGATCGTCGAATTCAATGGCAGCGGCAGCCGGACTACGGCGGAATTCAAAGTGCAGGGGCCGTGGATTCTCGACTGGCGTATCAACAGCGAATATACACGCATGCTGTCTTTCGACCTGGATCTGGTCGATGGCCGCAGCGGCATTCTCAAAGGCAGTGTCCTGCGCACCACGCGTCTCGGCAACGGCGTGCGGCTCTTCAACGAGTCCGGCAGTTTCCGCTTCCGCATCAACGGCTCGTTTATCGATTGGCATCTGAAGGTCAAAAAGCTGACTCCGGCCGAGGCGGAGCTGTATTCGCCGAGAACGCCCCGCTAATTCAAAAACCGGCGTCGCCGGGAAGCGAGCCGCCACTGGTGCCCGCTCGTATTCCGCATCACCTCGAATCAGAGTATTCTTGCCCGCTGAATAAGCATTTCGATTGCAAACAACAAGATCTCCCGGGGAGACTGTCATGAAGCGTATGTTCCTTTCTACTTGCCTGATTTTTCTCGCTTTTGCGACCAGTGCGGACGAGATGGATGATGTTGGCTCGGTCAATTTTCCAACATCAGGGTCTGCGGAAGCTCAGAAGCATTTTCTGCGTGGTGTGGCGACGCTGCACAGCTTTGGCTGGAAGCAGGCCAGGACCGCGTTCCAGGAAGCCCAGGCGGCCGACCCGGATTTCGCGATGGCCTACTGGGGTGAATCACTGACCTACAACCATCCGCTTATTTCGGAATGGGACCTCGAAACACCGCGTGCGGTCCTGAGCAAGCTCGGTGCGACGACGGAAGAACGCCTTGCCGCCGCGCCGACGGATCGCGAGAAAGGCTTTATCGCGGCTGTGGACGTACTGTTTTTCGGGGAAGGCGACACCATGGCGCGGCGCACCGCGTACATGCATGAGGTGGAGGCGTGGTATCCGAGGTCGCATGAGGACATGGTCGACGCCTTCCTGAAGGACGAGGAGACCTGGGTCGCGTGGTACGAGCGGCAGCTCTTCTACTTTCTCCTGCTCGATGGCTTCCGCCCCAAGGAGGGGCGCATCGCGACGATTCCGGCGCGGGTCGCGCGCAACGAGATCACCGTGTCGCGCGCGCTCGAAGAGATCGTGCGCAGCCAGTACTTCGGCGCGCGCAATCCCGGCAACGACACGTTCGTCACCGTCGTGCTCGAGCAGTGCCTCGGCCTGGTCGTGCAGGAGCGCAAGAACCTGCGCATCCTCGAGACCGGCAAGAAGATGTACGACGGCTACCGCGTGAAGCTGTTTCGAGAGACCGGCAAGTCGCAGGCCGACTTCGTCCGCATCGTCTTCCGTCAGCGCGACTTCGCCCAGCACCTGATCGCGCGTACGTGGAAGGACCTGCACGGCTCCGAAGCGGATCCGAAACAGCTCCGCT
>JADFGH010000202.1 GCA_022567775.1 Pseudomonadota bacterium
GAGAGATTGAAGCTAAGCGGTGAACCGCCGGCGATATGTCGACCACCCGAGTAGGTCAATTCCTTCATTCCAGGAATTTCACCCACTTTATCACGCCACATGGTGATGATCTCATCGCTGCTGAGTGGCCGGTCATCACCACGATAAAGCTCGGCGAACATGAACGCACCAGTGCTACCGCTGGTGAATACGATGAGATGCTCAACAGGATCATCAGAACCGGGATTGTCCGCAACATATTCGTCATTGATGTCGAAAACCGCTTGCTCGATCCTGGAAACGGCAAGATCCCTGGTCGCCGGTGCCGTTCCGTTTTGCATCGTCATTTGCACCTGGATGAAGTCGCTGGGCACGTCGGGAAACAGCACGACTCGCACCACACCACTGCTCATAATGCCAAAGGTCAGGATGAGAATCGCAGCAAATAGGCTGAATGTCAGACCGCGGTTCTGAATCGCTTTATCGAGTAATGGCGCGTACCAGTCGTGAATCAGCGAATGCAAACCATGTTGCACATGACGCTGAATCTTTTGAAAGAATCGCGGAATCCTCTCCCAGCGGCCAATCTGCCGTTGCGGATTGAATAGATCGGCTTCGTCAACCGGCTTGATGTTCGCATGCACCAGGTGCGCCGGGAGAATCAGCTTGGACTCGATCAGTGAAAAAATCAGGCAAAGAATGACAACCACGGACATCGCCTCGAAGAACGGCGCTGTAATGCCGCCTACAAAGAGCAATGGCGCAAATGCCGCGATGGTGGTCAGAACGCCAAACGTTGCTGGTAGTGCAACGCGTTTTGCACCCTTGATCACATTGTCCAGCGTGTGGCCGTCAGCTCGAATCTTTGTGTAAACACTCTCGCCAATGATAATCGCGTCATCGACGACGATGCCGAGCACCAGGATGAAACCGAACAGACTGATCGTGTTTATCGTCACCGGCCACGGGCCGAGCGGCATCAGCCACAAAGCGCCGAAAAACGTAATCGGTATGCCGACGATGACCCAGCCGGCAACTTTCATGCGCAGGAATAATGACAGGATAAGCCCGACCAGCAGCATGCCCTGGATCATATTCTGCATCATCATGTTCAACTGGTCTTGCAAATAGAAAGCGCGATCAACCCAGACTTCGATGCCGACTCCATCGGGTAGTGTTTCGGCTTTTCTTTCAACGTACTCTTTTACTGCGGCTGCAGTTTCCAGTTCATTCTTCTGTCCAATCGCCATCACGCGCATCGACGCTGTCGGCTGGCCCATGTAGCGGGCATAGCCGTCGGTCTCAACAAACCCGTCATTAATCGTTGCAATGTCGCCGAGTGTCAGGCGCGTTCCATCGGGAAATGTGCGCAGGACGAGCTGGGAAAATTCCTGGCCGGTATAAACCTGACCCTCGGTGCGTAACAGGATATCGCCGCCCGCCGTCCTGATTGCACCACCCGGCATGTCGACGGATGAGTCACGAATCGCCTGTGAAATCTCGCTCATCGTCAACCCGTACTGCCGCAATGTGTGCTCCGATACTTCAATGCTGATTTCGTAGTCGCGATCGCCAAGCATTTGCACCTGGTTGACGGTCGGAATCGCCATCAATTCATCGCGCACCTCGTTGCCGATCGCCTTCCGGGCATATTCATCGAGGTCGCCGGTGATGGTGACAAAGACGACATGCACCGGAACTTCCTGTTTGTAGATGATGGGTTTTTCCGTCAAGCCGGGAAAGGTGGAGATCGCATCGATGCGAGTCTTGATCTCAGTCAGGATCTCGTTGATATCCTCGCCGGTGGCAACCTCTGCAGTAATCGAGCCCATACCTTCGCGCGCGGTAGAGTTGATCTCGACGATGCCGGAGATATCCTGGATTGCCTCCTCAACTTTGATGACGACACCTTCTTCTACTTCCTGAGGAGCGGCGCCGAGATACGGCACCCGAATCTGTACCCAGTTCAGTTCAAAGTCGGGAGAAGTTTGTTTGCGAATGGTAAGGGTAGAGACAATGCCGAAAGCAATGATCAGAAACATGAGCAGGTTTGCTGCCACATGATTGGCGGCAAACCAGGCGATAATGCCCTTTTGTGAAGTCTTGCCCGGTTGATTCATACTCCCCTGCCCCTGCCCTGACTGAATTGTCTAACCGCGGTCGCTTTCCACCGCGAGCCGTTGCTCTCCATCATCTTCGGGCTCTGCAACGGGATCGTCACTGGTTCTGACTTTCATGCCATTGATCGGCGACTCAATGGCCGTTGTACTGATGCGATCGCCGGGCATTGCCCCACCACCCAAATACGCATACTCGGCATCCGCACGCAGAACATTGACGGTTCTGATTCGCAGGCGATTATCGGCATCAATGAACATCAACTGATTGTTGCCTCTCAACGCACTTCGTGGAACACGGATGACGTTTTCAACAGTTGCGCCTTCGATGTTTGCGGCGACGAACGTACCCATCGGCAGCGGTGATTCTTCACCCGCCCCAGGTTGCAACTTGTAAGGATCCGCAATGCGGGCAACCACGTAGGTAACGCGGCTCCTTTCATCGACTACGCCTTCGGTTCTGACAATGCGCGCCTGCCAATGTGTCAATTGCCCTTTTTGAATCGCCGAAAGCTCCACCAGCGGTCCCTCAGCCGCACCGGAGGCCCTGATTGCCGCCGCATCCGGCAGATCGATAAAAGCCAGGTCGCGATCCGTCAACGGTAAGCGCACTTCGGCGTAGTCAGTCGCAAACGTCACGCCGAGGCGGGTACCGGGATTCACATATTGCCCAAGGTCAGCCTCTTTAGCCCTGACCATGCCGTCATACGGCAACGTGATATGTGTTCGTTCAAGATTTCGTTCGGCCTTGACCAGATCAGCCCTGGCTGTGGCCAGCGCTGCGGCCGCCGATGCGTACTCCGATTCCGCCCGGTAACCCTGTGTGCGAAGTTTCAGTGCGCCGTCGTATTCGATTTGCCGCTGCCTGAGCAGCGCCTCGGCCTGATCGACTGCCACCGAGTAATTGGTTGGATCGATGCGCAGGAGCTCCTCACCTTTGACAAACACGCCGCCGGCGATGAATTTCGGCGAAATACTGACGATGGATCCTGAGACTTCGGCGCTCAGAATGGTCTCAGTACGCGGACCTACGGTGCCCTGACTCGCTATCCTGAAGCTGGCAGTCGACTCGAGCAGCGGCAGGACTTCCACCAGCGGCGCCACATCCGGGATGTCTTTAGTCTCCGGCGGCGGTTTCAACTGGCTTAAACCCACGGAGAGACCGACTGCCCCGGCGAATATGCCGCTGATCAGAAGAGCCCTTTTCGCCTTACGCTTCATGCACCAACACCTGTGACCGTCGTCTTTGTCGTTATTATCAGCGCTCGCACGAAGAACCGGAAGCCCTCGAGTGAGGTGTTATACTCAACTATATCACTAACACAGTCAAGCCCTGCCCCGGAATCTTTGAACGGCAACGCCTGTATTTGTTCACTTACCAGGGATGATTCAAGCGACGAAACGGTCGCGAAAATCTCATGCGTCGCATGCGTAGCATTATGGGTTTGTCCGGGCCAATGTCCTGTTCGTTCGCCAGGCATCGATACTGAAAAGAATCACAGCCAGCCAGATCAGGCTGAAGCAGATGATATGCGCCCTCGTCAATTGCTCGCCATAAATCACCGCGATGACAAATTGCAGCGTGGGCGCAATAAACTGCATCATGCCGAGCGTCGAAAGATTCAGCCGCCGGGCCGCCAGCGCAAAGAACAGCAACGGCGTGACTGTCAGCGGGCCTGCCAACAACAGTATTCCTGCCAGGGACGGATCCGTGAACGAGAATGCCGCCTCACCCGCCAGCATGATCCACAACAGGTAGCAAAGGGCAAACGGCAACAGCACGAGTGTCTCAATGAAGAGACCGGGCATGCCGCCTACAACAACCTGCTTCCGAATCACACCGTAAGTCGCGAAGGTGACACCAAGAAACAGCGCAATCGCCGGAAATTCCCCGCCACTGAATGTCAGGACACTTACGCCAATCGCCGCCAGGATGATCGCCGCCGTCTGCGCCTTGCGTAACTTTTCACCGAAGATGACAACCCCCGCGAGCGCAAACAATAACGGGTTGATGTAATAACCGAGGCTTGCCTGGTTAATTTGCTCGAGTTGCACCGCCCAGATGTAAACCAGCCAGTTGCCGGTAATCAGTATTGCCGACACGATAAGAAACATGAATGTGCGCCGATGCTTTAACGCGCCGATAACCTCCGCCCATTGCCGCCGCAGGTGAATAATGAGTGCGCCGAAAGGCACCGCCCAGATAATGCGATGTGCCAGCACTTCGAATGCCGGCACATCCTTCACTACAATGAAATACAGTGGAAACAGACCCCAGAGAAAATACGCGATAAACGCGGAGACGATGCCGTCGCGCGCCCGTTTCTCGGGCGATTCCAGGTCGTTATTGGATGACCTGCCGGACACCTAGCTGGATCCGTCCCACGCGACGCGGGTCGCGGCGTTTTTCAGTATCCGCCGGTTCTCGTCCGTCGGCGCTGGTTCGGAATCACCGAATATCGCCCGCACCCAGTGTCCATCGGTCGGGTTCGGAAGCAGGATAAATTTCGCGCCCCAGTCGTCACGGTCCCGCTCCATCAATGCCCTGCGCTCGTCGACATCCTTAACGTAGTAGTCTCGACGATAATCATTGAGATTATCACCCAACATGAGCGCGACATCGTGTGTCTCCTCAATCTTTCGTCGCGCCGGCGATTTGTCGGAGGTTTCCCGAAAGACAAACAGGTTTTCGTCATTGGCGTAGGGAAATTTCAGGTATCGCAGATGTGCAAGTGCATACTCAAAAGTCCGCTCACCCTGATTGCGATTCGTGACGTAGAAAACCTCGACCTTATTCTCCTGGCAATATTCGAAAAAGTCCTTCGCACCGGGTACCGCCGTGATCAGATTATTCGGCAGCCACTCATCCCATATGGCGTCGTCAAAAAACTCC
>JADFGH010000003.1 GCA_022567775.1 Pseudomonadota bacterium
TTCTCGCGTTTATCCCCGAAAACTTCGCTGGTCGCGTCCGTGTTCACTACATTTGGCGCAACCGCGTTAACGCGAATATTGTAGCGACCCAGTTCCCTTGCCAGTCCGCGCGTCGCCCCGATGACGGCCGCCTTCGAAGCCGTATAGTGCAGGCCGTTGGGCATTCCGTATACGGCTGCGAGCGACGTGATATTGACGATTGATCCACCGTCCTGCTGCTTCATCGCGGGCAAAACTGCCTTGCAACACTGCCATATACCCTTGACATTGACGTTCATCACCGCATCCCATTCCGCCTCGTCGAGTTTGTGAAATGGTGCAAATGTCAGGCTGCCGTAAAGGGCTGCGTTGTTCACAAGGACGTCTATGCGGCCGAATTGCGCTACAACTGCCGCAGCCATGTCTGCAGTACTTTCGGCGCTCGTAACGTCGGTTTTTGTCGCGATGCCGGCGCCGCCTTCCTGCTCGATAATCTTCAGTGTCTCGCTGCAATCGCGCAGATCGTTGACCGCGACCTTTGCCCCCAGGCGTGCGAATTGCCGTGCATACTCCTGCCCAAGGCCGCGCGCAGCCCCGGTCACGATGACCACTTTGTTTTCGAAATTCATTAGCGGATCCACCACTGAATACAGGTCGCTATGCTAACAATCCGTACCGGTCATGTGTACAACTGGCAGACTGCTGATAACAGGTGCTTGCCGGTCATCGATTGTGGCTATGGTCAACAGGCTGGGCTGGCTGCGGCCAATGGGATAGATCCAACTATCGGAAAAATGACAAGTTTTTCTTCAACTATGTCAGTATTACAGCAACCGGATGGGCCGCTACCGTTGGGCCAAGAAAAATAATCGTGCGCAGTAAATTTGAATCCCCGGACTGGCATAACGCTGTCGCCGGCATTATTTCGTCGACGAAGGCGGGCACGACCGCATCCGGATTGATTGCGGCGATCGAGTCCGTTGTCGATCATGAAGGAACCTGCCTGATTGCATTTCACAACGATGCTCGCCCGATCGTGTTGCATCACACACTGGAACCGGCAGGCAGAAAGCACTACCTGGAACGCTACCTGGCAGGTCCTTACCTGCTCGATCCGCTTTATCAATTGGCGATTCGCAAAAAGAAACCGACCTTGTGCCGGTTCCGGGACCAACTACCTGACCGTTTTCGCTCGAGTGAGTATTACCGGCAGTATTGCGAACGCACGCACCTGCTGGATGAAATGGACTATCTGACGCAGGTCTCAGGTCAGACGACCGTCGTACTGGTAATCGGCCGGCGGGATCGAATGTTTACCAAGGCCGAATTGCATCGGCTGGGCATGATAGAGCCCGTTGTACAGTCCGCAATCAGGAAAACCTGGGACGAGTGGGTTGCGAAAGCAGGCAATCCACGTGGCGATGACGACGTTCACCAGCGGTTGACCAGGTGCTTCGAAAAATTTGGCGAGTCGGTCCTGACTCATCGTGAGCGTCAGGTCAGTCAACTTTTGCTACGCGGCCATTCATCAAAGTCCATTGCGCGTGAACTTAAGATTGCGCCCGGCACGGTGATGGTTCACAAGCGAAACCTGTTCGGGAAACTCGGCATCAGCTCGCAATACGAGCTGTTTTCGATGCTGATCGATGATCTCAGCCGTGCCTGATACTGCCATTTGTTACAATAAAATCAATATATTATGAGTACCGTCCGTATGGTATTCAGTATTTGGTCCAGTCGGTAGAGAATTTCTGTTACGCCCTGACAGGGCATCTCAGGACATAGATATGTTTGAATTTGATTTTGACTTTGGTCTTGGTGACGAGATCGATATGTTGCGCGAGTCCGTCCGCAATTTCGCGAACGATCATATTGCACCGCGCGCTCAGGAAATTGACGCCTCGAACGAGTTTCCGCGGGATCTTTGGCCGCAGCTTGGTGACCTCGGTCTGCTTGGCATTACCGTGGATGAAGAATATGGTGGCGCAGGACTAGGCTACCTGGCGCATGTCGTTGCGATGGAGGAAATCAGTCGCGCATCAGCATCAGTCGGCCTGTCCTATGGCGCCCATTCGAATCTGTGTGTCAACCAGTTGCACAGGTGGGGGTCTGCGGAGCAAAAAGAAAAGTATCTCCCCAAACTGATATCCGGTGAACACCTTGGCGCATTGGCAATGAGCGAGGCGGGCGCCGGTTCGGATGTGATGGCTATGCGCACGACTGCAATCCGCGACGGCGATTCCTATGTTCTGAACGGTAGCAAGATGTGGATCACGAACGCGCCGGAGGCGGATACATCAATCATTTACGCGGTTACCGGGCCTGATCAGGCCGATTCGGGCAAACTTAGCGCGTTTATTGTCGAGCGGGATTTTCCGGGATATTCGATCGCGCAAAAACTCGACAAGCTCGGCATGCGAGGTTCGGATACCAGCGAGATAGTCTTAGACCATTGCCAGGTGCCGGCTGAGAATCTGCTCGCCACCGAAGGCAAGGGTGCCAGCATCCTGATGAGCGGCCTCGATTACGAGCGTCTGGTGCTGGCGGCAGGGCCACTGGGCATCATGCACGCATGTTTTGATCTGGTAATGCCCTACGTGCATGATCGCAAGCAATTCGGCCAGCCGATAGGCACATTCCAGCTGATGCAGGGCAAGATTGCAGATATGTATACGGCAATGAACGCATGCCGCTCCTATGTATACGCCGTGGCCCAGGCCTGCGATCGGCAACAGACAACGCGATTCGACGCCGCAGGCTGTATTCTGCTGGCGGCCGAAAAAGCGACCTGGATGGCCGGCCAAACGGTACGCGCACTCGGCGGAAACGGCTATATTAATGAATATCCTGCAGGGCGCCTCTGGCGTGATGCAAAGCTTTATGAAATCGGCGCAGGTACCAGCGAAATTCGGCGTATGCTCATCGGCCGCGAGTTATTCGACGCGACCGCTTGATGCGGGCGCACTGGCAAAATAAATGCCGGCAATAGAAAGTAAAATAAAAAGCGACTCCAGGGAGTTTGCGGCGAACGAGTCATCGAATCGCCAGCTGGTGGCAGATCTCAAACAGGTATGTGACAAGATCTCGGCAGGTGGCAGCAAGCGCTCGCGCGATCGGCATCTGTCGCGAGGCAAGTTACTGCCGCGCGATCGAATTCGTACTGTTGTCGATCGTGGCGCGCCGTTTCTCGAGATTGGGCAAATGGCGGCTTACGGACTCTATGACGACGAAGTGCCATCCGCCGGCATCATAACCGGCATCGGGCAGGTCAGCGACATCGATTGCATGATCGTCGCCAATGATGCGACCGTTAAAGGCGGTACCTACTACCCACTGACCGTCAAGAAACACCTTCGCGCCCAGGAAATTGCAGAGCAAAATCGTTTGCCGTGCATCTACCTCGTCGATTCGGGCGGCGCGTTTTTACCGCTGCAGGACGAAGTATTCCCTGATCGCGACCATTTCGGCCGGATTTTCTACAACCAGGCACGCCTGTCGGCCAAGGGCATTCCGCAAATAGCGGCCGTTCTCGGATCCTGCACTGCTGGCGGCGCCTATGTACCGGCGATGTGTGACGAGTCTGTCATTGTCAAAAATCAGGGGACAATTTTTCTCGGCGGGCCGCCGCTGGTCAAAGCGGCTACGGGTGAAATCGTCGACGCCGAGACGCTCGGAGGCGGCGATGTGCACTCGAGAATCTCGGGAGTCACCGATTATCTTGCTGACAACGACAGCGAAGCGCTGTCCAGGGTTCGCGAGCTCGTGTCTAATCTGAACTGGCGAAAGGAAATCACTCTGGAAATGCGCGAGCCGGCCGAGCCGAATTATCCCGCGGAGGAGCTATACGGAATCGTGCCAAGGGAATTCCGCATTCCCTATGACGTGCGGGAAGTTATCGCAAGACTAGTCGATCATTCTGAATTCCAGGAATTCAAAACACTTTACGGTCCGACGCTGGTATGCGGTTTTGCACATATTTATGGCTATCCGGTTGGGATAATCGCCAACAACGGCATCTTGTTTTCCGAATCCGCACAAAAAGGCGCACATTTTATTCAGCTCTGCGATCGCCGTGGAATACCGCTCGTCTTTCTCCAGAACATTACCGGTTTCATGGTTGGCAGGAAATATGAACATGCCGGTATCGCCAAGGATGGCGCAAAAATGGTCAATGCCGTGGCGACCGCGTCTGTGCCGAAATTTACGGTGATCATCGGCGGCTCTTTCGGCGCAGGAAACTATGCGATGTGTGGGCGCGCCTACAGTCCGCGGATGCTGTGGATGTGGCCGAACGCAAGAATTTCCGTGATGGGCGGCGAACAGGCATCGCTTGTTTTGTCCACCGTCAAACGCGACGGGGTTGAGGCCAGGGGCGAGACGTGGACTGACAAGGAACAGCTCAATTACGAAAGGCGCATTCAACGCCAGTACGAGAAACAGGGTCATCCGTACTATTCGAGCGCGCGATTGTGGGACGACGGGATTATAGATCCGGTCGACACCCGAAGAATTCTCGGACAGGGGATATCTGCTTCGATGAACAACCCGCGAAGTTCGGAGTCGTTGCACGGTATCTTCAGAATGTAATCGTTCGCGGCTAAAGCCGCTCCCACGATTTTAAAAAGAAATGTGGGAGCGGCTTTAGCCGCGATTCCTTGCGGTATGATGCACCAAAAGAATCTGCGGAGCGCGCCATGAGTGACTTGAAAGGAAAAACGATGTTCCTGAGCGGCGGCAGCCGCGGCATTGGACTGGCGATCGCGAAACGTGCCGCGCAGGACGGTGCCAATATCATCATCGCGGCCAAGACCGCGGAGCCTCACCCGAAGCTGCCTGGTACTATTTATTCGGCGGCGGAGGAAATCGAGGAGGCTGGTGGCAAGGCATTGCCAGTCGTTTGTGATATTCGCGACGACAAGGCCGTTAAGGCGGCGGTCGCCGCGGGTGTGGAGAAATTCGGCGGCATCGACCTCTGCGTCAACAACGCGAGTGCGATATCGCTGACACCGACCCTGCAGACGCCAATGCGCCGTTTCGATCTGATGCATCAGATCAATACTCGTGGCACGTTCCTCGTATCGCAGACCTGCCTCCCGCACCTGCTCGAATCTGACAACCCGCATATTCTGAATCTCTCCCCGCCGCTCAACATGCTGGAGAAGTGGTTCAAGAACCATGTCGCGTACACGATGGCGAAGTTCGGCATGAGCATGTGTGTGCTGGGCATGGCGGGAGAATTTCGCGAGAAGGGCGTTGCGGTCAATGCGCTGTGGCCGAGGACGGTGATCGCGACGGCGGCCGTAAAAAACCTGCTCGGTGGCGACGAAATGATCAAGCGTTCACGCAAACCGGAAATCATGGCCGATGCAGCGCACTTCATCCTGACGCAACCCAGCCGGGAATTCACCGGCAACTTCTGTATTGATGACGAAGTCATGGAGCGTGCGGGAGTGACTGATCTGGCGCCGTACGCGGTTGACGCGTCGAGTGAGCTGATGGCGGATTTTTTTGTTGAACCCCGATGAGTTCGAGGCAGGAACAGTTCTCTGGAACGCGCGACGTACTTGAGGCGCACCAGTTCGATCCGGAACCGCTGCAGGAATACCTGGCGTCCCATGTCGAGGCATTCCACGGTCCCTTGACGGTACGCCAGTTCAGGGGCGGCCAGTCCAATCCAACTTACCTGCTCGAATCCCCGTCCGGAAAATACGTGATGCGTCGCAAGCCGCCTGGCAAGCTGTTGAAATCAGCACACGCTGTCGATCGGGAATATCGCGTGATCAGCGCCCTCCATGCCGCTGATTTCCCGGTGCCGCGACCTTATGTACTTTGCGAAGACGAAGAAGTCGTCGGCACGATGTTTTTCATCATGGAATTTGTCGAAGGCCGCATATTCTGGGAGCTCGATCTGCCGGATTCTGACCCTGGCGAAAGAAGTGCAATTTACGAGCACGCGAATCAGACGATTGCCGACCTGCACCGCTTCAATTATGAGCAAATCGGCCTTGCGGACTTCGGAAAACCGGGCAATTACTTCGCGCGACAGATTTCCCGGTGGTCGAAACAATATGCCGCTTCCGAGACAGCCAATATCACGGCGATGAACAAACTGATCGAGTGGCTTCCCGGCAATATCCCGGACGATGAGTCCGCGACGGTCGTTCACGGCGACTACCGGCTCGACAACATGATTATTCATCCGACAGAACCTCGGATAATCGCGGTTCTCGACTGGGAACTGTCAACGATTGGACACCCGCTCGGAGACTTCACCTATCACCTGATGGCCTGGCAGATGCCTGAGATTGGTATCGGCAGCACCGGGCTTCAGGGCAAAGACCTCGTCGCTCTCGGGATACCATCGGAAGAGGACTATGTAGCCAGTTATTGCGCAAAAACCGGACGCGACGATGGCATCGCAAACCGCGATTTTTATTCTGCGTATAACTTCTTTCGAATTGCGGCAATCTTGCAGGGTATTGCTGGCCGTGTCAGGGATGGTACGGCGGCAAGCGTGCACGCCGAGCGCGCAGCTAATGCGGTGGCGCCGCTTGCTTCACTCGGTTGGGAGTACGCGCAAAACGCGTAGGCTCATTGCTGTTTTCATTCCGTCACTCGTGACATGCTCGCACCAGAGACTTGACCATAACCACTGCTGTTTCGCGCTTGTCGTAATAGCCGGCTTCCTGCCCGACAACGCGAAATCCGGAACGCTCATAAAATTTTCTTGCTTTTCCATTGCTGGCTCTGACTTCGACCCGTATGCGCCGCATGCCAGCGGTCCGGCAGGATTTTTCGAGCCATGCGAGCAGCGCGGCGCCGATACCCGTGCGCTGCATTTTGGGTTCAACGGCCAGCAGGAACAGGTGTGACTCTTGGTCGCGAAACTTCATGATTGCAAAGCCCGACAACACGCCATTGCTACTCGCAACGAGAACCATCGTCTCCTTGTCTTTGATGGATCTTCTTACGCGGGCCAGCGTCCAGCGCCAGTTCAGGCCATGTTCGACCAGCAGTCGTGACATCGACGCAATGGTGCCTGCTTCGGAAATGTGAGCGGCTCGCAGGACCAGGGATTCATCAATGTTCATTTGTTTGAGTTGGGTCTGCCAGCCTGGGAATGTGCAAGGATAAGCTAAATGCCGGCTACTCGCCGGCGTAGGATAAAGGGAATGCTACTCGGATGCGATGATCCGACTGCCCGAAATTTTATATTTGAGGACCAGTGTGTCGCGGACTCGCAATGTCCCGAAAATTGCTTTGAACGGGGACAGCCCTATCTCAGCATGCCTGATATCCAGTTCGCCGCTGGCGACGAATGAGTCGCTCGTCACCTCGACGCTGGCAGGAAAGATGACAGTAAATTCTGCTCCCCTGACAAATACGGTTGCCTCGATTTCCATATCGGGCATGCTGCCCGTGATCCGCTCTGATCGAATCTGAACCGACGGAAATTGCCCGGCTTGCAGCAGCTTTTTGCCAAGCATGTTGGCCCGCGTGCCGGCGATATCTTTTTGTGATATCTGGCCGGGGAAATCGGCGCCTTCAAGTGCCCGCAGTTCGGGTTCGTCGACCGCGAGGTCGGCAACCCTGAATTCAAGCGTTAGCGCCGATTGACGCGGATCCTGCGTGAACATAACCGTACCCGTAATGTCGTTATGAGAAATCACGTGGTTGTGACCGAAACCACGCAACAAGCCCCCACGGTAGACCAGCACGCGCAGCCAGCTCGAATCACTGTCAACGCGATATTGCACCGGACGCGCGTGTTCACCTGCCGAGGGCTCCTGTGCCAGACTCGCAAAGGGCACAATGAATGCAAGCACGACCAGTAGCAGCCCGCCCCAGCGGGCGATGGCAAGGGCTCGGATGCGCGTCGTTTTCCTGATTGGTCCCACTGGTGTCCCACAAAAATCGCTCGCTGGGGCGAGCTCCTACATATTTATGCTGATATTACTCTGCTTCGCACCGCTGGTAGACTGGGACAGGCTATTCGAGGAGCAGTTTATGAGTGACCGGGTCAGGGTGGAGATCGAGAATGCCGTTGCCACTGTGATGTTGAATCGCGCCGACAAGCACAATGCAATCGATATGGCGATGTTCGAGGCGCTAAGCGAGGTTGGCGATTCGCTAAGGGATGCAGCGTCTGTGCGCGCGGTCGTGTTGCACGGCGCCGGAGAGAATTTCTGCGCCGGCATCGATGTCTCGGTGTTCGGCGGGGAGGGCATTGGCGTAGTTGGCCACAAGCTGATGGATCCCCGCAAACGATCACCAGCGAACCTGTTTCAGAGTGCAGCCTGGGTCTGGCAGGAGATCCCCGTACCTGTGATTGCGGCATTGCATGGTGTTGTGTTCGGGGGCGGCTTGCAAATCGCGCTGGGCGCTGACATTCGCTATGCCTCGCCCGATGTCCGGATGTCGATCATGGAGATCAAGTGGGGACTTATCCCGGATATGGCAATCAGCAGCACCGCGCGCCACATATTGCCAGGTGACAAATTCAAGGAACTGGCTTTCACGGGGCGGATCGTCAATGGCCACGAAGCGGAGGAGATGGGGCTGGTCACGTCATTGACCGACGATCCTCTGGAGGCTGCCCAATTACTGGCCCGCGAAATCGCCGGCCGGTCACCCGACGCAATTCGCTCCATCAAGAGACTGGTCAACGACTCCTGGCAGGCCGACGCTCCGGCGTCAATGCGCCGCGAAGCCGAGCTGCAACTGGCAATAATGGGCGGCGCGAACCAGGCGGAGGCGGTTGCGGCCAACAGGGAGCAAAGAGTCCCCGATTTCAGGGATCCGGAGCCATGAAATCGGCCCGGCGACACAGTAAGATCGGGCCCTGATGAATGGAACTTGCAGGTAGTCGGGGGACTCCAATCCTGCACAGACAGCAAATGTTTTGTTGCCAGAAGAGAGCACATTGAAAATCAGGACGGCACTCATAGTGGGCTTGCTAGCGGCTTTTTTCTGTGTGCCGGTGCAGTCGCAAATGTACAAACCCTTTCCCGGCGAATCGGCAGACCAGCGAACGCTTCAGATACAGAAACGAGTAGATGAGTTGTATGACGCTGGCGATTACAAGCGCGCACTATTTATTTATGAGAAAGATCTTGCACCACGTGGTGACAAGTATGCGCAGTACATGGTCGGTTTTATGTACGTCACTGATGCACACAATGTGCCGCAAGACACAGCCAGAGCGCTGGCCTGGTACCGCCTGGCTGCAGAGCGCGGCAATGATGTGCTGGAGGGGGCCCGGGATGAACTGGCAGCAACACTGACGCGGGATGAAATAGACGCGTCCAATCAAATTTTTCTCGATTTGCTGCAGAAGATTGGCGACACCAGGCTGCTCATGAAGCTGATTCAGAGGGACATGAATACTCTCAGAAGTCGAACCGGGACGCACATACCGGGATCGAGAATTTCAGGACCAATGCAAATTGTCAGGCCGTCTGGTATGCCTGAGAATCCGAATTATTATCGAGATATTCGCCTGCGCCTTGAAGCACGACTCAACTATCTCGAAACAAAAGTCGAGATAAGTGATATTACACTCGAGTCTGATTACGACGGGCTTCGAATGTTCCAGGAGCAGGTCAAATCAGAACTCGCGGCGCTCGGGATTCCTTAGAGCGCCTGCAGGAGCCCGCCTGTAGGAGCCCGCCTGTAGGAGCCCGCCCCAGCGGGCGAATGGTTATTACGTGGCTGTTGGTTTTAGTCCGGCAGTCAGAATATCCGGAAATTCCCGCACTATCTGTTTCGCCATTTTCGCATTGCCATGAAACCATTTTGGAATCCAGTTGATGGATCCCATGATTGCGTTGCCGGTCATGCGAACGTCGCAGGATATAATGCTGCCGTCGTCTATGCCGGATTCGAGAATCTCTTCGAAACCTGTGCTGTGCCGGCGCGAGACCGCCAGGATTTCGTTGCGGTGCGATCGCTTTAACGTCGGGATTTCACTCATTATCGCCACTGGGCCTCGTTTGCCGACCATAATTTCAACATGATAAGCGATATACAGGTACGCCTTCTCGAAGCCGTTCGCGCCGTCATTGATGCCCCGCTCCATCGCTTCACGCCCAAGTTCGGCTGCACGCAGGTAACACTGGTAAACCAGTTCTTCCTTGTTCTTGACGTAGTAATAGAGTGCTGCGTCCGTGAGTCCGAGTTGCCGCGACACGTCCTTCAATGAGGTTCCGCTGAAGCCCTTCTGGTTAAAGCAGGTCGCCGCAGCCTTCAGGATGCGATGCCGCTGCGCTTCGAACCGGGTTTCATCTGCGACTCTTGCCATTACTCAGCTGTTCTCCGCGGGAATACCCAAAATCGGCAGTCGCTACTTGAGTTCTCTGCCTGAGTCGATTATTTTAATGTAGATTAAAATTTTTGCAATGCGCGACATTATTGATTTTAAAGAACGTTTTCCACGAAAAATGGAATTTTCCGGCGCAAAACTGTCGGAGGACAACGGTCCATGAGTACCGCCGTAACCGACTTACCTGAAGCTTCGGGCAAGGCCGAAATACCACCGCTTCGCTTCGTCACCGCAGCCTCGTTATTCGACGGCCACGACGCAGCGATCAACATTATGCGCCGATTGATCCAGGCGCAAGGGGCGGAAGTAGTTCATCTCGGGCATAACCGCAGTGTCGACGACATCGTGCGGGCGGCGATACAGGAAGACGCGGACGGGATCGCCGTCAGTTCCTACCAGGGTGGTCACAACGAATTCTTCCGCTACATGATTGACCGCCTGGCCGAATTTGGCGCAGCGCATATCAAGGTATTCGGTGGCGGTGGTGGCACGATCACGCCGGAAGAAATCGCCGGCTTGATGGAATACGGCGTCGAGCGCATTTATCACCCGCACGACGGCATGCAGATGGGTCTCGAGGAAATGATCAAAGACCTGGTTCGCCGAACAGAGGCAAGCCGCCGTACAACAAGTCCGCCGGTAGAATTTTCATCCGGCAATGCTGTGGATATTGCGTGCAGCATTTCAGCGATCGAAGAAGGTCTGTACAACGAAGCGAAGCTCGCGGCCTTGCGTAAGGAATGGCAGGTCAAGGCCGGGAATGTACCGGTAATTGGCATCACCGGAACCGGCGGCGCTGGAAAAAGCAGCGTCACCGATGAGATTCTGAATCGATTCCTTGCTTGTTATCCCGACATGCGGATTGCCGTTCTGGCGGTCGATCCGACACGCCGGCGAACCGGTGGCGCCCTGCTCGGTGATCGCATCCGCATGAATTCCCTGCGCTCGAATCGTATTTACATGCGATCCATCGCAACGCGACGTCAGCACCTCGCGACCAGCGAAATGCTGGCTGATCACATCCTGTTCCTGAAATCGTGCGGATTCGACCTGGTCATCGTGGAGACGGCCGGCATCGGCCAGAGTGATAGCGAAATCGTCGATATGGTGAATTTCTCGGTGTACGTCATGACCAGCGAGTACGGGGCAGCCAGCCAGCTCGAAAAAATCGACATGCTGGATTTTGCGGAACTGATCGTGCTCAACAAGTACGACAAGCGCGGGGCAGAAGATGCACTGCGCGACATTCGCAAGCAATGGAAACGAAATCACGTGCAGTTCGAGACTGCGGATGAGGACATTCCGGTTTACCCGACGATCGCGAGCCAGTTCAACGATCCGGGAATCAGCTGGATGTTCTACCAACTGTGTCAGCGGCTCGCCGCAAAGCTCGGTCTCGATCCTGACAAGTGGACGCCGAAAATAGACGTATCCGAGCGGGAACCGCGCGCGATGGCGATCATCCCGGGCGGCCGGATTCGCTACCTGGCCGAGATCAGCGAACAGGGTCGCGACATAAACACATCCATCCAGGTACAAGCGGCCGCGGCGAGTCAGCTGCAACATTTTCACGAAGCCCTGAAGGCTCTCGAAGATCCGCAATTGCCGGAACCGTTCGAAAAATATCCCGCAGACGCCCTTGCGGATGACAAGGACCGGTCGATCCTGACGTTGCGCCAGCGCTACCAGGAAGCCATCGGCGAAATAAGTGCCGAGGCTTTGACCTTGCTGCGGGAATGGCCGGCGCGCAAGGAGAGCATAAGGACGGAAAGCTACAGCTACGAAGTACGCGGCAAGAAAGTAACTGGCGCCAATTACAAGGAAAGTCTCAGTCATCAGAAGATACCCAAGATCGCGGCGCCGAAATTCAGCGACTGGGGAGAATTACTCATCTTCCTGATGAAAGAAAACCTGCCGGGCGCTTATCCGTACACGGGTGGTGTCTACCCTTATCGCAGGCTGGGCGAAGATCCGACCCGGATGTTCGCAGGAGAAGGCACGCCGGAGCGAACCAATCGCCGCTTTCACTATTTATCCAAAGGCCAGGATGCGGCCAGGCTGTCCACGGCATTCGATTCCGTAACCCTGTACGGCGAGGACCCACACGAACGGCCTGATATCTACGGCAAGGTCGGCAACTCGGGTGTTTCCATCGCCTCTGTCGATGACATGAAGAAGCTGTATTCCGGCTTCGACCTGTGTGATCCGTCGACCTCCGTCTCGATGACGATTAACGGGCCTGCGCCGATGATCCTGGCGTTCTTCATGAATACGGCGATCGATCAACAGGTCGAGAAGTACCTGAAGGAGTCGGGCGAGTGGCAGGCAGCGCAGAAGAAAATCGATGCTCATTTTTCGGGCAAGGCACGGCCGAACTACGTTGGTGAGCTTCCCCCAGGCAACGACGCACTGGGTCTGGGCCTGCTCGGCATCTCCGGCGACAAGCTTGTATCGGCGGAAATCTACGAACAAATCCGGCAACAAACTCTGGCAGCGGTGCGGGGGACGGTACAGGCGGACATCCTGAAGGAGGACCAGGCGCAAAACACCTGTATTTTCTCCACCGAGTTTGCGATGAAGATGATGGGCGACGTCCAGCAATACTTTATCGACAACAAAGTGCGTAACTACTACAGCGTATCGATCAGCGGCTATCACATCGCCGAAGCTGGTGCGAACCCGATCAGCCAGCTTGCATTCACACTGTCGAACGGTTTCACGATCGTCGAGTACTACCTCGCACGTGGCATGAACATCGACGACTTCGCCCCCAACTTGAGTTTCTTTTTCTCGAACGGCATGGATCCGGAATATTCGGTCATTGGCCGCGTGGCCAGACGCATCTGGGCGCGCGCGATGCGCGAGCGTTATGCTGCGAGCGCGCGCAGCCAGATGCTCAAGTATCACGTGCAAACCTCGGGCCGCAGCCTGCATGCGCAGGAGATCAGCTTCAACGACATCCGCACCACCCTGCAGGCCTTGTATGCCATGTTCGATAACTGCAACAGCCTGCACACCAACGCATTTGACGAAGCCGTCACTACCCCGACCGAGCAGTCGGTGCGGCGTGCCGTGGCCATCCAGATGATCATTTCGAAAGAACTGGGCCTGAACTATTGCGAGAATCCGTGGCAGGGTTCGTTCATCATCGACGAATTGACTGACCTCGTTGAAGAGGCGGTGTATAGAGAATTCGAGCGGATTTCCGAACGCGGTGGCGTGCTCGGCGCGATGGATACGATGTATCAGCGCGGCAAGATCCAGGAAGAGAGTCTTTACTACGAGTCCCGGAAGCACGACGGCTCATACCCGCTCGTTGGCGTCAACACATTCCTGCCCAGGGAAGGCCAGGAGGATGAGGTGCACGATCTTGAGCTGATTCGATCGACCGAGTCCGAAAAACAGGACCAGATCGACCACCTCAGGGCATTTCAAAGGACACATGGCGAAGAGAGCCCTGGTGCTATTGCCAGCCTGCAGGATGTCGCCCGCAATCGGGGCAACGTGTTCGCAGAACTAATGAATACGGTCAAGTGCAATTCCCTGGGTCAGATTTCGGCGGCGCTGTACCAGGTTGGGGGCGAATATCGCCGTAACATGTGACGCGGTCCGTACCGAAGCTGAAATGGTATTGTAGGAGCCCGCCTGTAGGAGCCCTTCCTAAGCGGGCGATAACAAAAGTTGGAATCGATCTATTGATCAACGCAAAACTCAAATCGCTATTCGTATTACCTGCAGCGCTGATCAGTGTTTTGTTGCTGTTTTGGGCCCTGTACCAGGTGGTTGCCGGTGGTCCTGACCGTAACGCCTGGATCGGTGCCGCAATTTCGGCAGTGCCGTTGCCGTTCCTGATATTGAGACTGATGATCGCCCCGGTGGAGCGCACCAGTGAGAATCTTCCGCTCCTGCTGCTGGTATCTGCCATCGGCGTAGTGATTCCGGCCTGGGAACAATTCATGGAAGGTGTTGCGGGATGGGGGCCGCTTTCCGTTGCGCTGGTCAACGCCGGCATCATGCTGCTCTACGTGTTCTGGTATTCGCGATTCGGCCGCACCGAAAGTCTGCAGCTTGGAGTTGGCTCGAAGCTCCCGGCATTCCGCCTGCAGGATTCCGCGGGCAACGAGGTGGGATCGGATGACTTTGCCGGATCGCCGGCGGTCTTGTTGTTCTATCGTGGCAACTGGTGCCCCTTATGCATGGCGCAGATCCGGGAGATTGTCAGCCGCTACCAGGAAATGCACGACATGGGTATCAAGGTTGCCCTCATCAGTCCGCAACCTGAAGAACACACGAGAAATCTCGCCGCCATGCACGATGTGCCATTCCATTTCCTGATCGACGCAGAAAACAAGCTTGCGGAAGCTCTCGGAATCGCCATCGATAACGGCGTGCCTGTGGGCGTCATGGGTGGCTATGCGCCCAACACCGTGATGCCTACTGTTGTCGTCACGAATGCCAGTGGAACCATCGTCTTTTCCGATCAGACTGACAACTATCGCGTGCGGCCCGAGCCTGATGTGTTCCTGGCAATTCTGCGCAGAAGCGGGGCGGTCGCCCGGTGAATGAGCAGGTAACGAAGAGCTTTCTCGATAATCCGACGCTGTACGAAGGAACCTATCTTGCGTTCCTGGGTTTCAAGCTGACCGAATGGAAAGAGGGCTTCGCCAGGATGGAGATGACCGTGCGGCCTGAACACCGAAATACGGTTGGTTACCTCCACGGCGGTGTGATTGCGTCATTGCTGGATATCGCCGGTGCCGTGTCAGGTAGCTTCGGTGTATCCGAAAAGATCGTCTCGGTTACCATCAATCTGAATTGCACTTACATGTCTCCGCATCGCGCCGCATCGGTGGTCGCCGAGGGCGAACTGATCCGGGCAAGCAAATCATTATTCTTTGCCCAGGCCAAATTGTTTGACCCCGAAAACAGCCGGCTATGTGCGACTGCGACCGGCACTTACAAGCGCCAGGAGCGTTAGTCCGGATTGCCGGGCGGCTGATCAGGCAAAAGGATAACCATGGATCTGTTCAATCTCGACGGCAAAGTCGCGCTCATAAGCGGAGCGGGGTCCGGTCTCGGGCGGCAATTTGCAGAAACGCTGGCTGGCGCCGGCGCCTCGGTGGTACTTGCGGCAAGACGGCGCGAAAAACTTGAGGAAACTGCGGAAAGGGTCCGGGACAAGGGCGGCGATGCGATCTGCCTCGAACTGGACGTCACCGATTCACTGTCCGTAACGAACTGTATTCGGGAGACCGTCAGCGAGGCTGGCGTGCCGGACATTCTCGTGAATAACGCCGGCATCGCAAAGCAGGCCTTTCTCACCGATATCAGTGAGGACGATTGGGACGCCGTACTCGACACCAATCTCAAAGGCGTATTCATGCTGGCGCAGGCCGTTGCGAAATCGATGATCAATGCAGATAAACCCGGAAGCATCATCAATATTGCGTCGGTTCTCGGGTTGCGAGTCAGCAAGGCGCTAGGCTCTTACATTGCCGCGAAGTCGGCCGTCGTGCAGTTGACGAAAGCGATGGCGATAGAGTGGTCACGCTACAATATTCGCGTCAACGCGCTTGCGCCGGGTTATTTCATCACCGAGATTAACCAGGAGCAGTTTGCGGATGGCAGTGCCAGAGAATTTCTAAGACAACGCGTGCCGATGGGCCGTGTCGGAGAATTACCCGAGATCGCCGGCCCGCTGCTGTTGCTGGCATCTGCCGCCGGCAGTTATATGACGGGCAGCATCGTCACCGTTGACGGCGGTCATGTTTGCAGTTCCTTGTAACCACTTCTGATACAGGTGTTCGCATGGGTCCACTGAGCGGTTTCAGGATGATCGAAATCGCCGGAATTGGCCCCGGGCAGTTCTGTGGCATGCTGCTGGCGGATATGGGCGCACAACTCATTCGCATCGACCGCAAGGCCGATGCTGATCCTGGCATCGGCATGCCCTCAAAATACAACCTGATGAACCGCAGCCGGCCTGCGATCGGCGTCGACCTCAAGAGTCAGCCGGGTGTCGATCTCGTACTAAGACTCTGTGAGAGCGCAGACGCGTTATTCGAGGGATTTCGGCCCGGCGTCATGGAGCGTCTCGGCCTGGGACCCGGGGACTGTATGGCCAGGAACGCGAGTCTGGTCTATGGCCGCATGACCGGTTGGGGACAGACCGGGCCGCTGGCAGACGCTGTCGGTCATGACGGCAATTACGCCTCGCTTGCCGGTGTCATTGCGGCGATCGGCGAGAGAGACGGTCCGCCATCGATCCCGTTGAACCTGACCGCCGATTTTGGCGGTGGGGGTGCATACCTGGCCATGGGAATTCTTGCGGCACTTCTCGAAACAAGTCGCTCCGGCAAAGGCCAGATCGTGGACGCCGCAATGGTTGACGGCGCCGCCTCGTTGATGACGTTGTTTTATGGATTGCATGCCGGCGGTTTTTGGCTGGATCAAAGAGGCAGCAATATCCTCGACGGCGCTGCGCCATTCTACCGGGCTTATCGAACCAGCGACCAACAGTACGTTATCGTCTGTGCCATTGAACAGCGATTCTTTAGGGCGCTGATCGAGTTGCTGGGCGTCGATGATATCGGTCTGGCCGAGCAGCATGACAAGAGCAAATGGCCGCAACAGATCGAACGGTTTGAAGCTGTCTTTGCGAGTAAGACGCGCGACGAATGGTGCGAATTGCTCGAAGGAACGGATGCCTGTTTTGCGCCAATCCTTTCATTGACGGAAGCGCCGAGACACCCGCACAATGAAGCGCGCAAAACTTTCGTCACGGTAGACGGAATTCAGCAGCCGGCGCCGGCGCCGAGGTTCTCCAGGACGAAATCCGAGATTCAGAACGCGCCGGGCGAGGCTGGCGAAAACGATCGAAAAGCATTGCTTGATTGGGGCCTTTCCGAGTCTGAAGTCAACAATATTTTGCGTTCAGTGAACGCAGGCCCCCAAGATATCCAAGGGGTGAAAGTCCGCACTTGATCAGGCAGACACAGTCAGATCTAATTCGAAACCAGTGATCGCTTCACAGTCCAACAGCAGCCTGTCATGTTGCCTGCGATGATTCCGCTCATCGGCTGCATCCCAGGCTGGAAGGCTCTGTCGAGGGGAGTAAGGGTTGCCGTTAATTCGATCTACCTCGGTGTATGCCTTGCACTCGCCGTCCTCGTATTTACGATCAAGTGAGGCGGCCTCTCACTTGTGAGGGGCACTTCGCAAAGATCTTGTCCAAACGACCAGAACCTCTTCTCGCGTATCGAAGTTTAATGCTTAGTCAGATCTGCCGCTTACATGTCGTAACATCGCATCGACTGCTTTTGATGAATTTGTTGTTCGAATAATAATGTTCGGGTGCGCTGTTGTAAAAACACGAAATATTTCGTCTGCAAATCCTTGCCCCACATGCGATACATCACGCATGTCGAGTTCGATTTCAG